>JAFEBR010000909.1 GCA_018242565.1 Planctomycetota bacterium
AGCAGGCCGGGAAGACCGGAGACACACCGACAATTGCCATTCACGCCGGTTTGGCGACGTCGTATGCTCCTGCACCATGACGCGCTGCCGCGGGCAGGCGATCGTCTTGAACTCGCTCCCAAAGAAACGGCGATGCCTGGCAAACATTTATTCCTGTTGATCATGGCCCTCTGGTTTTCTGCGGGCGTCACAGTCCACGCAGGAGACATCCACCACTACATATTTTTTAACCGCGAGCGGGAACGAATTTCCGAAGCTTCGTTTCTGGAAACTCCTGCCATCGCGGGTGCCCAACTCAAATACACCTGGCGGGAGCTGGATCACGGAGACGACGGATACAAGTTGGATTCGATTCGGCGTGACCTGAAATACCTGAATTCGCGGGGCAAAAAACTGTTCATTCAACTGCAGGACGTTTCGTTCGATCCATCGCTGGTCAATATCCCGCGAGACATGCGCGACAACCCGAAATATCACGGCGGCGCCAACCAGCAATTTGAAGTTCTCGACACAGATCCTCAAGAAGAACGTCCCGTCCCGGCAGGTTGGGTGGCGCGCCGTTGGGATCCCGAGGTGCGGCAGCGATTTCAGAAACTGCTGCAGGCCCTGGGCCAGGAGTTTGATGGACAAATAGCCGGCATCAACCTTCCCGAAACATCTGTGGGCTTCGGCGATACAGGCCGCCTGTACCCCGAGGGCTTCACCCCCGAGATCTATCGCGATGCCATCCTCGACACGATGCAGGCACTGAAGCGCGCTTTTCCCAAATCGATTACGCTGCAGTACGCGAATTTCATGCCCGGCGAATGGCTCCCCGATAATGATCACAAATTCCTGCGGGCGATTTACGACTCGGGGATACAACTGCAAGTCGGCCTGGGTGGGCCCGACCTGCTGCCCTTCCAGCGCGGGCAATGGAACCATAGCTATCCGCTGCTGAAATCGGTCTCTGGAAAAGTCCCCACCGGGATCGCTGTACAGGAAGGGAATTATCAGCACATCAATCCAAAAACCAAAGAGCGGATGGCCGTCGCGGACATGGCCCGATTTGCACGTGAACAACTGGGGGTTTCCTATCTGTTCTGGTCCACGCAGGAACCGTGGTACTCGAACGACGTGATCCCCTACCTGCAGAGCCTTAGTCGCTGATCACAGCCGGACGACTCGCGGGACAGGTCCAGTAACTTGTCGCGGCACTTCGAGCTTCGGCCCTTGCACACCCGCCGGGCTTTCCACTGGGATCCACCGCTGTCGAGTCCCGACCTCCAGCCCCAGCCCTCTGGTCAGTCGACTGCCCAGATCGACGTCTCTTCGAAAAACTCGACAAAATTGCGATTTTCTGCTTGACAGACCAGCGACACGCCGATATTCTACACCAATCTTATAAAGATTGTGCCTGAATGGAACAAACCAGACGGCCTGACCAATCCGAAATCGGCGTTACTGACCGGATACTCCGGAGGAACGCGATGACCTGAAATCGGGTCTATCGTCATCCCGCTTCTTCCGTTGATGAACATCCAGTCTGCACAAAGTGTCCTGCCGCGAGCGTGTTTTCTCCATGCCTTTGGGGAACACAACGCGGCTCCCGACGACGCCCCGCGTTTCGACCGTTTACAGCCGTCGATTTCGCTTTCAGTTTTTGCCCTCCGTTGTTGTCGCTGTTGTTGAAGCACTAGCCAGCACGTGTGGGATCAAGACTCCCACCGTGGCCGCCTCTACGACTGTCCGGCTCCCTGCACTTCGGAAGCCAGGCAACCTGTGACGTGATGATCGCACTCCACGGACTGCCACCGGTCCGTGCGTTGGTTTTTCGTCGTCTCGACGCTGCGCCCGCGAGCGAGTGTTTCGTCTATTCCTCAATTCGTAAGACAGGATCCGTACCTTGCACCTGCCCCAGAAGCTTCGGGTACCCCACAGCGCTTCCAGCGTTCCCAACCGACGAGCCGTTTCCACGACACGGCCGGCACAAACGAAGCCGGTCATCCCTTCGGACGTCCGACGAACCCACCTGCACCACGCGGCGGCGCGCGGCCGCCCGGCGGGCAGAGCCCCGCTCGCAGTCCCCCTGCCCTGTCCACCCAGTGGGCATGTCACCCTCTTTGAACCGCCGGCGTGCGCCCACCTGCTCCGCTGGTCGGGGTTTCGATTTTAAGAATTCAAATACGCGCGCCAGACACGGCCGAAATCAGATCGGCACACACACACACTCCCAGAGAAAGGCCTTCAGAATGAGATTCACCAAACCCCACCTGCGCAGTCCTCGGCAGCGCGGATTCACTCTGATCGAATTACTTGTCGTGATTGCGATCATCGCCATCCTCGTATCCCTGCTGTTGCCGGCCGTACAACAGGCACGAGAGGCCGCCCGTCGCTCACAATGCAAAAGCAACCTGAAGCAGATTGGCCTGGCAATTCACAATTACTACGACGTCTTCAAACAGTTTCCCCCGGGCAATATGGACTATTCCGCAAACTGGGGTAGCACGGTGCAGTTCGTCGACCCTGGCCCACAATGGGGCTGGCCCACGTTCATCCTGCCGTATATCGAGCAGGAGGCCCTCTACAACAAGCTGAATGTCAACCAGGCCCGATTGAGCGAATACGGCACCACCTATGCGGCGAACTGGAACCTGTGCCAGACACCGATTTCCGTCTACAAGTGCCCCTCTGACGCCCAGGCCAAAGACACCCTCCAGGGAACCCGCGACGACCGACATTTCCAGGGAACGGGCTGGCCCCTCGTGTACGCCGCCACGTCAAATTACATCGCCGTCCACGGCAATCGAAACGCGCGGGCCTGGAACTGGTGGCTCAGCACAGGCGACCGAGTGGAAGACGGCATTTTCGTCAACAACGGCAAGACAAAAATTGAAGATGTCACAGACGGGCTGAGCAACACCTTTCTGGTGGGCGAACGGCATTGGGTCTGCAATGCCGCCAGTTGGGTCGGCAACCGCAATCCGCCGGGAACCGGCATGTGGGGACAGTATTTCACGCTGGGACGCGTCGGAGACGCGACCACTTGCGGAACTGGCAACACCGGCAATCCCGTGCCTTTGAATAAGGTGGATACCGTTCAGGCTCTCCGGCAGGCACGTTGCTCCGAAGGCTTCTCGAGCAATCATGCCGGCGGGGCGAACTTCCTGTTCGGCGATGGTTCGGTGAAGTTCATCTCTGAGTCCATCAGCTATGCCGACGGAGATGTCTGCGGTCGAACCTGGACAGGGGTTGGTGTCTTCAACCAACTCGGCATCCGCGATGACCGACTCCCCCTGGGTGATTTCTGACCCGCAGGCAAAACCCATACCGACCTTCACGAAAGGATTAAAACGATATGTCTTTCAAACCGTTTCTCAAAGGATGGCCGCTGGCGGCCTGGGGCCTGCTGGGACTGGGTGGCTGTGGACCAGACTGGGATGGCCCCCCGTTGGCGCATGTCTCGGGAATTGTCACACTGGATGGCGCACCACTTCCGAATGCCATAATTATTTTCGAACCCATCGGCGAAGGTCATCCTGCGACCGGATTCACTGATGAAAACGGCGAATACGACCTGGAATACAACGAAGGCATCCCCGGCGCCGTCGTCGGCCCGGCGCTCGTCCGAATCTCAACCTGGCGAGCCGGTTACGACAACGGCACCTTCCACCCGTCAATCCCGGAGAAAGTGCCGGTCTTATATAACGCCCGGTCACAGGAGAATCCCCAGATGAAACGCCAGGTGGAACCCAACGACAACGAAATCGACTTCGACCTCTCGTCCACCGCGGGAGAAATCGAAAGACACCCCGAGTTGCCCGTACCTGTCCTCGGACAACGCTGAGCGCGGGGAGGCGGCAAGGCCCACGTCCCCGGCGACCAGGCCGGGGACGTGTGGCCGGGCTGCTCGCCCATTAATGACTTGTCCCCACTGAATTCCGTTACCGATCGAATGATTCCGGAGAATCCGATGTCCAGATTATTGCGGGCCCTGTTGCTCGGCCTGGCTGCCTGTGCCACAGCGAATGAGGCGGCTGCCCAGGAGGAAAGCGGGCCGATTGAATTCTTTGAAAAGAAGATCCGACCGCTCCTGGCGACCAATTGTTACAACTGCCACTCGGCTTTCAATAACTCGATGGGGGGCTTGCGCGTGGACGACCGCCACGGCCTGCTCACCGGCGGAAACCGCGGCCCGGCGATTGTCCCGGGACAGCCCGAAAAGAGCCGGCTCATCGCGGCGGTACGTCATCCCGAACAGGGGCTCAAGATGCCCCCCAATAAGAAATTGACCGACGCCGAGATCGCGGATCTCGAAAAGTGGATCGCCGACGGCGCCCCCTGGCCGGAAGTCAAATTGCCCGAGTCGATCGGCTCGCGCGCCGCGGAATACGAGCAACTGAAAAAGACCCACTGGTCGTGGCAACCGCTGTCAGCAGTGGCGATTCCCGCAGTCCAGCAGGTCGACTGGCCCCGCAGCGACATCGATAAGTTCGTCTTACAGAAACTGGAAGCCGCCAATCTGCAGCCGGTAACCGATGCCAAACCCCTCGCCTTGATCCGCCGGGTGACCTTCGATCTGACGGGTCTGCCTCCCAGCCCGGAGGAAATCGACGAATTCGTGGAAGACGAGGCGCCCAACGCCCTCGAGAAACTGGTCGACCGTCTGCTGGCGTCCAAGTCGTTTGGCGAGCGGTGGGGCCGGCACTGGCTGGATGTCGCTCGCTTTGGCGAATCCACCGGCTCTGCCCGCAACCTCCCGTATCCACACGCCTGGCGCTATCGCGACTGGGTGATCGATGCCGTCAATAACGACAAACCCTACCACCAGTTTTTGCGTGAGCAGATTGCCGGAGACCTGCTGCCGGCGAATTCGCCACGAGAGAAAGCAAATCAGCTTATTGCCACGGGCTTCCTCGCGATTGGCGTGAAAGACGTCAACCAGCGATTCAAGGTCCGTTACATCATGGACAACGTCGACGAGCAGATTGACGTCGTCACCCGGGGCATCCTGGGACTCTCCGCCAGTTGCGCCCGCTGCCACGACCATAAATTCGACCCCATCCCAACCCACGACTACTACGCCCTGGCCGGGATCTTCCGCAGCACCGACCTGTGTGCCGGGTTACGAAACAAAATGGGTGGCGGAGGCCTCGACTACTACGATTCCGAGCTGCTCATTCCGCTCTCTGATTCGGCGGTCGATACCGACGCCGATGCCGATGCCAAGATCGCGAAACTGCAGGAAGAGTTAAAAGTGGCGGTCGCGGAATTCCAGGCGCTGCGCAACAGCCCCGAGGGGGACGTGAAGACGGCCGATGGCCGCCCCAAACGGATGGTCGCCCGCCTGAAAACCGAGAAAATCCGTGCCGATATCAATGCCTTGAATGATCCCGCCGCTCGCGGCCCCGTCGCCATGGGAGTTCGTGACGCGGTCGCGGTCGCTGACACAGAAATCCGCGTCCGGGGCGAGGCCGAAAAGCTCGGTCCGGTTGTCCCACGGGGCTTTCTGTCGGTATTGACACTCCCCGATCAATCGGCGGTGAACAAAAAACAGAGCGGTCGTCTCGAACTGGCCGATTGGCTGACCCATCCTCAGAATCCCCTGACGTCGCGGGTCATTGTGAACCGCATCTGGCAGCATCTGCTGGGGCGCGGCATTGTCGGCAGCGTCGATAATTTCGGCGTGACAGGCGACGTGCCCACACACCCCGAGTTGCTCGATTATCTGGCGGCCCGCTTTATTCGCGAGGGCTGGTCGATCAAGAAACTGGTCCGTGAGATCGTGCTCAGTCGCACCTACGCGTTGAGTTCCGCCGAAACTCCGGCCCATCGCACCGCCGATCCAGGAAATCGCCTCCTGTGGCGACACACACCGCGGCGTCTGGATGCCGAGGAGATTCGCGACGCCATCCTGGCGACAGGCGGCACACTGGACCGCGCCCGACCGACCGGTTCACCGATCCAGAAATATCCGGTCATTGAATTGCGGAACAATGGACCGCAGGCCCGGTCGATCGCGAACCAGGCCCAATCGAGCCGACATCGCAGCGTCTATTTGCCTCTGTTGCGGACCCTGACTCCGCGGGCCCTCGATGTGTTTGATCCCGCCGAGCAGGGCTTCGTTTCCGGCAGTCGCGACACCACGACCGTGGCCCCGCAAGCCCTCTATCTACTGAATGATCCGTTCATCCTGGAACAAGCCCACAAACTGGCCGATCGCGTGCTGCAACGCCAGGACCTCGATGAACATCACCGTGTCGTGTGGGCTTACCGGCTCGCCCTCGGGCGCACTCCCGCCACTCCGGAAGTCAGCCGGGCGCTGACCTACCTCAACGAGACGGTTGGTGCACAGCGGCAACTGCTGGCGGCGGCTGAACCGGGTGCATCCGCCAAACCAGCGGCAACCGTGGCGGCTAATTCAACTGACGAAACTGCTCAGGGCACGACCGCCAACGCGCCAACCGGGAACGGTACCACGGGAGCGACGCCTGCTCCCCCTCCGGCGACGCCCACTGGCGGCGCGGCCACCGCGGCCCCGCGGCCTGCGCCCGCCCGACCGGCCCCCACAGTTCCCGTTAATCCGGATGACCCGGTTCCCGAGGACGATGCGCCCGTCGAAAAATCTCACCAGCCCACCGATCCACGAGTCGCAGCCTGGGTGAGTTTCTGCCAGGCCCTCCTGGGTTCCGCCGAGTTTCGTTATCTCCGCTGAATTTTCGCCGGGTTGAATGCTCGACCGCCCCGCTTGCCAACCAGTCGCTTCTCGTCAAATCCCATCCGCATGGCTCGACGCCATGTCTCACGAATTGAGGACCTCGCCATGACACTTGTGACTTCCACGAATGAATCCCCCGTCTCGCGCCGTCAGGTCTTGAAATCGGCCGGGGCCGGCTTTGGTTACCTGGCACTGGCCGGGCTGCTCGGTCAGCAGTCGGCTCGCGCCCAACAGGCTGGGGCCGTTAATCAACCCAGTCCCGTGCAGCCCAAACCTCCCCACTTCCCCGCCAAGGCCAAACGGATCATCTTTCTGTTCATGGAAGGGGCCATGTCGCAGATGGATACCTTTGAATACAAGGCCCGCCTGCAGGCCGAAGACGGCAAGCCCGGCCCGGGCGGTGGCACGCTCGTGGCGTCGAAATTCCAGTTCGCCCAACACGGGCAGACGGGATCCTGGGTCTCCGAGCTTTACCCCAATGTAGCCAGGCACGTGGATAAGTTCTGTTTCCTTCGCGGCCTGCACACCGACACTCCGGCCCATCCGCAAGCCGTCATTCAATTGCATACCGGCACAGCCCTGGCACAGCTCACCCGCCCCTCCATGGGCGCCTGGCTGTTGTATGGACTGGGGACAGAAAACCAGGACTTGCCCGGTTACATCACCATCAATCCCCCCGCGAATTTTGGAGGCACCGTCAATTACGGCAGCGCCTTCCTGCCGGCCTATTACCAGGGCACGAAGATCGGCGATCGGGGACAGTTGCCCAATCTCGCGGCCAGCCAGCCGGCACAATTGCAACGCCGACAGATCGACCTGATCCAGGCCATGAATCGCGATCTGGCCGCCAAACCGGGCGCCCCCGAGCAACTTGAAGGGGTCATTCAATCGTATGAATTGGCCTTTCGGATGCAGTCGAAAGTCCCCGATCTGCTCGACATCTCGAAGGAACCGCAGGCGGTGCAGGAGGCGTATGGCGTCAAGCCTGGCCCGGCAGGAAGTTTTGCCCGGCAATGCCTGATGGCCCGGCGGCTCACAGAGGCCGGCGTACGTTTTGTCGAAGTCTGCCAGAATGGCTGGGACCATCACAACAATCTGCACAATGGCCTGATCGCAAATGCGAAGGCGACCGACCAGCCCATTGCGGCGTTGCTCAACGATCTCGACCAGCGCGGACTCCTGGACGAAACCCTGGTGCTGTTCGGCAGCGAATTTGGACGTATGCCCACGGCCCAAGGCGCTGACGGTCGTGATCATAATATTACCGGCTACCCCATGATCCTGGCCGGGGCCGGAGTAAAGCCCGGCTTTTCCTACGGAGCCACCGACGAGTATGGACTGCATGCCGTGGAAGGCCGCATGCACACTAACGACCTGCACGCGACGTTGCTGGCGCTATTGGGTTTGGACCACGAACAACTCACGTATCGCTATGGCGGTCGCGATTTCCGCCTGACTGACGTGGCCGGTCGGGTGGTGCAAGAGATTTTCAGCTGAATTGAAGCGAACGCCCCGCGACTCCGGAGCTGCATGTGTGTGAATGCCGTATCGCGGCGGTTTCCTGTCCTGAAGGGAGATGGCCATGATCGAAAGCACCACATCGGAGTCGCGGGACGACGACTCCGTTCAGACGACGGAAGTCATTGTGCCCGGACGCCAGCAGGGAGAATTATCCACCCAGTTACGACGGGCACTGGCAGGTCTCAAATACGGTCAAATTGTGCTGTTTGTGCAATCGGGTGAAGTCGTGCGGATCGAACGCACAGACCGTTGCCGCTGCTTCAACAAACGGCTCGCCGAACCTAAATCAGATCGCCAGTCCGAATGAGCCGTCAGGCCGCCGAGGCACTGTTTCTGCTGCTGGAGAGACGTTTTCCACCATGCTGACCATCATACCACCCGTTACGCACGCGGCCCCCGAGTCGGCATCAAACGCCGGTGAGCGAATTGCCTCAGTGGCGTTACCGGCCCCGGACTCGGCTCGACTTGAGGGCAGCCTGTCGGCAACCACGACCGAGACTTCGGCCGAGGCATCAACGTGTGCTGCCCCTTCCAATCGGTATCAGACCTTGAAACGCGCTCTCGATGTGATCGTGGCCAGTCTCCTGCTCGTACTGCTGGCCCCCTGGATCGTGATCGCCGCCGGACTCATCAAATTGACATCACGGGGTCCCGCATTCTATCGGCAAGTCCGCGTCGGCCAGGCAGGTCGTCATTTCACATTGATCAAGCTGCGGACAATGCGGCAGAACGCCGAAGCGGAGTCCGGCCCCATCTGGTCACCGCGATTCGATTCGCGAGTGACCCCTTTCGGGCAGTTGTTGCGGCAATTGCACATCGACGAATTTCCACAAGTGTGGAACGTGATTGTCGGCGACATGAGCTTGGTGGGGCCGCGTCCCGAAAGACCGGAATTCGTCGCCCAACTCGAAGCACAAGTCCCCTGCTACCGCGATCGCTTGCTGGTGCGTCCCGGAATCACGGGCCTGGCCCAGTTGCGACAGCCTCCGGACTCGAGCCTGGAGTCGGTTTGCCGCAAGGTGGAACACGACGTGTATTACATCCAGCACATTGGATTATGGCTCGATTTCAAACTGCTGTGCGGTACGGCATTCCATTTGGCACTCGAACTCAGTCAGTGCCTGCAGTGTTTGTTCCGACTGCCGACCACCGTAGAGATCCGGCAGGCATGCCAGCAACTCGATATGGGGGAACGGGGCAACCGTCCAGACGATTCTCGATGTCCGGAAGTTTGATGTAGCAAAACGCTCCCCGGCACTGCGGCGAACATCGCGTTCAACCGGCGAAATCAGATGTAATACATGTCCGGATAGTCCAATTTACCAGCGGACTCGGCCAAGTCTGCGATGCTGATTTCGCGCAGCAACTGCTCTTCGTGATCGGTCACCTTGCGCCATACCGACTGCAAGACCTGGCGGCCGACCGACGGAGGTGCTGCCGACTCAGCAGCACCGAATCCACTGGGACCATCCACCAGTCGGACCACTTCCAGCAGGTTAATTTTGCGGGGATCGACCGACAGCCGATAGCCGCCGGAGGCACCTCGAACCGATTGCACCAATCCAGCCCCTTTAAGCTGCAGCAGGATCTGCACCAGAAACCGCTCCGGAATTGCGTTACGCTTCGCCAACTCGGATGTCTGCACTAATGGAGTCGCATCGCGCTGCAATGCCATGTCGATGAGCGCCAGACAGGCATATTCAGCTTTCGCGGATACGTTCATTCCCACTACCCAGGCAACAGTTCACAACCAATGTTTGTCTGTAAGTTAGCTACAGCGAGTTGTCGACAAAAGCCCAACGGCAAATTACGCGGCGTCCCGAAACACAAACGACAGGGTTTCGGAAAAAATCCTTCTGGGACACGACTTTCTCCCGCGAATTCTGCTTGACAAATCGGCACACCAAAATATACAATAAACCTTATCGAATAAGTAGTGTTTATTTCGCGTGCGACGATTTTTGCAGGAAAACGCGAGATTTACGATCATCGCGATGTCCCGACCTGAAAACCTTGCCCATGTCATTCGCCACTCGCTGTTGCGCATTCGTCGAGACGTTCGCCTGGCACCGAATCAATTGGTGTCGGCGCGTTCAGGCCTCTGGTTGTCAGCTCGCAGTGAAATCCTGTTGACCACCCCATCACGGCAGTTTGACCCAGCCCTTAGTTTCTCCGGGGCAGGCATCAACTGAAGCCTGAGCACGGCGCTGCGACGTGGCACTCGCAGCGCCGTGCAGGGTCTCGAAGAATCAGTCCAACACACCGGTCGCTCCGTTCGCAGTACAACGTCAACCCTACTGATCGATCTCTGGAAATCTTGACGATGGCCCGTTCGTCTGTCTCAATTGCTCCTGCTCAGAATCCAGTTAACGCCCCCGGATTGAGTCGGCCGGGATTTGCCCCACGTATCAGCCGCCTGATCGGCAACCTGTGGGGATCTGCGGCCGAACCAGTCGCCGAGGACTTCGCCATCAGCCCCTGCACTGGACACGAAAATCGGGATGCCCTGTGTGGTCATGCAGATCTCCTTTCAATGCTGTTGCCGGCACCGGCGCGACTCGCAACCGAGGGACGCGTCCATTTAGCACATTCACTGGGGCCCATTCATTCCGGACAGAACTGGGTGATCCAGTTTGATCCGGCCTCGACGAATCCTGCACCCGCCGTCGATCCCAACTCGCTTGATCGAGGGACCGGTCATGTCGGCTGAGCTGTTTACCGAACTGCGGTCGCCAGGCGCCTCCGACTCCGTCTGGATTCTGGAATCGCTGCCGGATGTTTTGACACTCCGAAATTCGGGGTGGACGTGCGGCACGATCCCGAATCTGTTGAGCGAGAGGGGGGAGGAGTGCGCCTGGTTGTTTTCCAATCCGCATGGCGCTGCAGATCATGATCACTCTGTCTCGACTGGGAGAGGCCGACGTTCCACTTTACGGCGTGAAAAATTTGGAAAACGGCCCCATTGGCGTTTGACGAACGCCTTCATTCCGGGTAAAGTCCTACCCACCAAGTGGGTATTCTTTAGCCGAATGAGGCTGTCCGTGAGACTATCACGTAAAGCAGACTACGGGTTGCGGGCCCTCCTGACACTCACCACCCATCATGGGGAAGGCCCAATTCCCGCGAGATTGATCGCCAAAGAAAACGATGTCCCGCGCGCTTTCCTCGAATCCATATTGCTGGAAATGAAAGCCCGCGGCTGGGTGGGCAGCGTCCCCGGTCGCACCGGTGGCTATTTCCTGTCAGTCCCCCCAAACCAGATCACCATGGGGCAGATCGTTCGATTTTTTGATGGCGTGCTGGCGCCCATTGGCTGCATTTCGACCAAGCAATTTGAAGACTGTTCTCAGGCGGGCCGTTGCCGCTTTCGCCGAATCCTGCTCGAAATTCGTAACCACGTCGATCAACTCATGGACGCAGAAACTCTGCTCGACCTGACGAATCGAGACCATGTCCACCGGGATGAGGTTTTTCAAATCGAGATTCCGTACGGAGACGGTATTTGAAAGCGTTGGCACGGCACGTTCGCTGATCACCGCCATCCCCGGCCCACCAGGTTGGTTCCGGGAGAAATCGAGTTGGCCACAAATTTTGTTCCCCAACCACGGCACCTCGATGCGGTAATGACTTCATCCCGGAACGGCCTGCCCCGCCCGCAAGATCAATTTGTCGTGTCCCCTCGTTCGACTGAAAGGCGATTGTGATTTCCCACCTGTCACCCACGTGTCAACCTGCCGATCCTCACCATTGCGATGCAACCGCCGGACACCGCCGAACACTCGTCGATCTGCCACGCCAAAACACATCCGCGGCCGCAGGTCCTGTCGCGTCCGACAGTCCGTGGCCGGGCAACGTCGTGCAGGCCATTGAACGATCATTATACGGGCTTAAGTTTGGCCTGGTGACCGTGGTCGTCCAGGATGGCCGCATCGTTCAAATCGACCGGACGGAACGTCAGCGATTAGACCAGCGCCGCAAAGGATAACCAACCTGACCCGACGCCTGACGACGGCTCTCCGATCGCCATCGCGTCGCGCGTGGCCAGCCCCCAGACTGACGATTCCAGACCAATTGCCGCATGCTCGTCTCCGTCAACCGGCCACTCCATGGCACAAATTCGCACTTTGCGAGATCGATGCGTTGCTGCGGTGCGCGGCCATCCGCCTGGGCTCGGCCGAACTCACTGCTACGGACAACCAGCTCTCATGATTTCACAGGCCACTCTTCCCTCCTCCGCCGGCATTTTTGAGACGCCATCTTGAGCCGTGAAGAAAACCTGCTGCAACGCAGCATCACTTCGTCCGTCGCACGCCACCTGACGCACACGACGAAGACGTCGCCGAAAATGATGTCGACGACACCCCGCTGGCTGTTGAGCCTGCTCCCCTGGGTACAGGTCACCGGGGGAACGTATCGGGTGAACCGCACCAGGTTCGAATTGCCCAGTGCACCACGGATCGCCGTCGGCCCCGACGCCACACTCGCCGCGGAATCGCTGCAGCACGTGCCACTCTTCGCCGATCTGCCAACCCCGTTCCTGGTCCGCCTGGCCGACCGCTTTACCAGACAACCCGTACCGCTGGGCCGCTCATTGATTGCCGAGGGCTCAGATGGTCGCACGTTTTTTGTCATCGCCCAGGGCCAGGTCGAAGTCCTGAACCAGGGAGTCCACGGCAGGAACCTGCGGGTTGCCCTCCTGACCGAGGGGGAATTTTTTGGCGAAGCGGACATTGTTGCGGACAGGCCCTCACCCGTCACCATCCGAACCCTAACCCCCTGCGTCCTGTTGACACTCACCCGGAAAGATCTAGCAGAGATCTTGCAGACAGATCCGCCAGCCCAAGAGGCATTTCGCCAGGCGGTCTCCAGGTACTCAGAACGGCACACAGCGAACCACTTTGGAGAACGTCAGGTCGATCTGGTGTCTGGCTTTGCAGAGAATGTCGAAATCCCGGAAACCTACGTGGATTACGCGGCCACACCGAAGTCGTATTCGCTGTCAGCGATTCAAACGATTGTGCGAGTCCACACCCGCGTCTCGGACCTGTACAATTCTCCCTACAGCCAGCTCCACGAGCAATTGCGGCTGACAATGGAGGGAATCCAGGAACGACAGGAGTGGGAATTGATCAACAGTCCCCATTTTGGCCTGCTCCATTCGGCCCACCCTGCGATGCGCATCAGCTCACGGTATGGCGCCCCCACACCAGACGATCTCGATGACCTGCTGGCGCTGGTCTGGAAAAAACCGGCCTTCTTCCTGGCACACCCGAAAGCGATTGCCGCATTCGGCCGCGAATGCACTTGGCGCGGCGTTCCTCCCGCCACGGTGGATCTGTTCGGAGTTCCCGTCCTCAGTTGGCGCGGCGTGCCCCTGGTCCCTTGCGACAAGCTGGAAGTCAAAAGTCAGTACCGCAACCATCGCTGGTTGGGCACGACGCAGATTCTGCTGGCACGCGTCGGGGAGGCCGATCAGGGGGTTGTGGGATTGCGGCAGGCAGGCATGCCCGGCGAATTGCACCCCGGGTTGTCAGCGCGACTCATGGGCCTCGACAATCTGGGGGTCGCGGCATTTCTGCTGACGGCCTACTTCTCATCGGCCGTTCTCACCGATGACGCACTCGGAGTTTTGGAGAACGTGGAAGTGGGATATTACCGCGACCCGGCCCGGTCCGAGATCTTTGGCTTCGAGGATGGGCTGGGTATTTGAAACGGCCCGTCAGCATCGTCTCGGCCCCACTCGCTGAATTCGTGCTCGACGGCGAAACGCCGAAAAATCGGATCGTTTCGCCGTCGTTCACAGCACAAACAGCGCCGAATCAACGACCTCACACCGACGCCGACTCGCTGCGACCGGCCGGCTGTACAAATACCGCCGCCGTCGCTTTCGACTTCCGTTTCGACCGGCGGGCACGATTGGCAGAGGAATGGCCGGGTAACAGCACGTACCCCAACAGCGCCACCAGCAGACTGGCGGCGAGAAATCCCACTCCAATCTTTTTCAAACGCGCGACATCGGCGCCACCGTTGGTCGGTTTCCGCGGGGAAACCGAAGAGGCCGCACCACGGGCCAGAGCCTGGGCCGCGGGCGTGCGCTCGGCAATTTCCAGCAACGCCTTGCCTTTGGCATGCCCCAACTGGATCAGCGCCGCAGCGACCGCCTGTCGGACACGCACATCCGCATCCGTCATATGTCGCTCCAGGGGCAGAATCGCGTCTCGATCTCCCAGTTTCCCCAGCGCGACCGCAATGTCAATTCGCAACTTGACGTCCGCCGTCTTCAGGGAAGACAACAAGGCCGCACATGCGGGCGAAGTCGTCAAGGAACCGGACTTCGACCGGCTGACCTTCCGGGCTTTCCGTACCGTTGGTCGCTGCGGCGCGGCCGCGATGCCTGCGTGACTCTCTGTAGTCACAGGCGCGACCGTGATTTCACGTCGGGCCAGATCCTGAACGCGTTGACTGCTCTGGAACAACGAGTCGAGTGCCGCTGACTCGCATTTCGGGCAGAGGTCATTCACGGCGGTTAAGGGACTGCCACATTTCCCGCACGCGGGCCCCCGCAGTGAGACACGGGACGACAGGACAAATTCATCCGCCGTGTCGGCCAGCATGCCGTTGCAATCCCGGCACCGGACCATGCCCGTGCGAACGGGCACACCGCAATGAGGGCAGAGATTCGATTCAGGACCAGGTCGCACACCAGCATCAGACATCTTGAATACCTCCAGAGCTCAACGAACGACAACAAGAGTGCGATCGACGCCTTTCATCGCGGCACCGCACTCAACATCCGGACGTTCCCACGCCCGGTTCACCACAATTGACTGCCTGTAGACGACAACGCGCCACCACAGGATTGGCAGGGCAATCAGCCAGGGGGTCACTGCCCACCGCGGCCGCTTCAGGCTGTTGACGTTCGTTGCACGAAAATCAATGAACAGCCGCGGCAGACATGTGACACCCCTGGGGGCTCGCACTCCTAATATTCTCCACCCGGCCGGAGCCCATCATCTCGGGAGTGCAATAACCCGTAGACACGATGGGTCGTGGTGGTCGTGGATGTGAAATCAGGATCGGAATCCACACTGTCATTGATGAACTGCACCCGTCCGTCGGCGAACAGGAAGTGGGCTCCGCCGGTGTGCGCACTGTTGAACCCCTGACGATTCAACCGGGTCGTGCCGGCAATTATTCCCGGGACTTTCGAATTGGGATACGCCCGCCCCGTGCGGACCGTTGACCCCATATGCCGACTCGGATACGCCCACTGTCCCCACGGATAGGCCGTATCGGGCAGCAACGCAGATTCGGCGTCATTGTGTCCCGAGATCTCACCCACCAGAATCTGATTCGAGGCACCATCGGTGATATTCTTGAAGGTCAGCTTGGCTTTCTGGGGGAACATCCCGCGGGTTTGCACACCACTGGCGTCCGGGCCCGGATCAATGTAGACCCCCAGCGTTCCATCGAAACCGCCGAAGTTGTTGTTGGCATAACTGGCGGCGTAGCTGATGTGACCGAAGTTATCCAGGTTGGCCATCACGGACGGAATGACATCCGACGGGCAGTTATAACTCGGAATCGCCTGGCTGATGTACTGGTCGGCCGGCCACACGGAGTTCGAGAGATTGAACGGGTAGGGTGCGGGCCCCGTGGTTTGATTCAGCGCAGCAAACAGATTCGCCTGATCGATCTGCGGCAGAATCATCGCCGACCAGGAATACCCCCAGGTCTGGGCCGTGCCACCAATAACGTAGCCGTAAGAAATCATCATGGGGAACGCGTTGTTCGTGCTTTCATAATTCAACAAGGCCAACCCGATTTGCTTCAGGTTGTTGCGGCACTGCGTCCGCCGCGCGGCTTCCCGCGCCTGCTGCACGGCGGGCAACAGCAATGAGACGAGTACGGCGATGATCGCGATCACCACCAGCAATTCGATCAGTGTAAAACCGCGAAGCAATCGCCCGCGCCGGTCCTGCAGAGTCCTCTGGGTGTACATAATTCATTCCTTTCTGCCTGGGAAACAAAAACGACAACGACCACAGGCGCTGTCACTGGCACAAATCAAGAAAGCCGGTGCACTGGCGACCACGAAACGCAGCAAGGTTTCGTGCTGTCACTGACTCATCACGCAGTTCGCGGTTGCCACCGAACACCGGTGTCCGTCGAAACGGATGTCGAACCGGGGGGGGGGGGAGTTCTGCCTCGCGGAGAGTCAACAACCACAGCGAATCTGGCATACGCCACAGGGAACCGTCGCGGGGGCGGCGTTCCGTGCGAGGCGGCCAAGTCCGGTCTCGTCACCTGGGCGCAAGCTCCCGCCGGGAGTGGCCGGCTGATCGTGAAAAGAGATTCTCTGGTCAGGCATGGCGATTGACTCCTGTGAGGTCAACGCGCCTCCAGATTTTCCGGTCAGCGGTTGTGGCGTTGGGGTTGGTCCTGCTTCCGGACAACCAGAAACAAAACCTATTTCATAAAGTTAGTATAGAATATCGGCCGGCGAGCAGAAAGTCAATGCGGGTTTTTCAGTCCAAAAGGGATTTTCCTCGCGGCGATCAGCCAAACGCGGCGGGTGGCCGACCCCAGAGAATTGCCG
>JAFEBR010000910.1 GCA_018242565.1 Planctomycetota bacterium
GCCAGCGATTCTTCGATATGCAGTTGTCGCGGCCTGCCGTCCTGCCCCAGTCGATTCCAGTCGAACAGGCGAAACGTCAAGTTACTGGATTGCTGGACTTCCGCCAGCACGATGCCTTCACCGATCGCATGTACGGTCCCCGCGGGAACAAAGATGCAGTCGCCCGGGGCCACAGGCAGCTTGTGCAGGCACTCTTCGACCGAACCCGCCTGCAGCGCCTGCATTAACGATTCCCGCGTGACCCCGGATTTCAGTCCAGCGTAGACACAACTTCCGGGATCAGCCGACAGGATCACCCACGCTTCGGTTTTCCCCCGTTCCCACGGCAGGAATGCATGCGCCTGCTCGTCATTCGGGTGGACCTGCACCGACAGCCGGTCGTTGGCATCCAGGAACTTGATCAGCAGCGGAAACTGCGTCTCAATACAGCCAGGCCCGAAAAGCTGGTGACCCTGCTGTTGCACCAGTTCCTGCAGAGTGAGGCCGGCAAACGGTCCCGAGGCGACCCGGCTCTGGTCGACGCCGTGATCGCAGATCTCCCAGCTTTCGGCGTAGTCCGATTCGTTGCCGAGCGCTTTCCCCAGCAGTTCGCCCAGCCTCCGGCCACCCCAGCGGATCCGTTTCAGCAGCGGGGTGAATTTCAGAGGTCCCATGGTCCCGGGTTCCGGACAAACGTCTGTTTACGAATTGTAAGGGGCGTTGTTATATTCCGCGTCTTCACTTCTGGGAACTGAACAAAGCCGGTTCACGGTTGAGCAAATTGCGGGCAGGGAGCGTGAGGTATGGAAGAAGCGCGGGTCGAGTTGTCGATTGGCGAATCCATTCAGTTGAATCAGCAGATTCTGACCGTCGTGGATATTCAGGGTGACGAGATCATTTTTCGAATTGACCACGTCGATGACGGCGACCTGCACGACCCCTTTGGTGACAGTGACTGGTTGCGACGGAACCCCCGCTGAGATCGGGGCAGCCAGACGTTACAGTGCAGAATGGCTTTTTCCAACGGGTGCTTGAGCAGCGCGAGTGGCTGAGACGGCCGCCGCTCTCAAACTTAAGCCCGTTCCTGTGAGAGGTCGGCCACGGCTTCGGGCCGGGTCGCAAACAGAGGCCAGAGCGTATCGAGATGTGCGATTTTCAGCACGTCTTCGCAGTGAGCGCACAAGCCACAGATGCCAAAGCGGCCCGACCGGGCATGCAGTCGACTCCAGATCTGGAACAGAATCTCGATAAACGACGAGCCGAAAAACTGCACTTCGGTCAGATCGAGCACCACGAGTGGCGGCTCGGCTTTCGAGGCGACTCCGATCAACGTCTCGCCAAAACCTGTTTCCAGCAGACGTTCATCGATAATCTTAAAGCCGACCCCCAGGATCATCACGGTCACTTTGCCGTCAATGACGACTTCAGGAGCCGGTGAGGGAGCTGACATCGAGGAATTCCAATCGGAAAATGGCGAATGCGACCGAATTAGAATCCATCCTACAACTGGACTGTCCCTTGTCAACCCGCAGACGCGTCAGTGAATGACTTCGAGTTTGACAGGAATGTCCCGCTTGGCTCCATCACGCATAATCGTGAGAATCACCTCATCGCCCGCCTGGCAATTGTCCAGAATTCGGTGCAGATCAGCCAGATTCACCACCTTCTGGCGATTGGCGGCGATAATCAGGTCTCCCAATTGGACCGAGTCGGGCAGGTTGACCGACGGTCGGATCCCGGCCCTGTCCGCCGGCCCCCCTTTTTCAACCTGCATGACCAGCACGCCCGAGTCCTTCAGTAAATCGAGTGCCGTGCCGTCCGGCCAGGCCCGGATGCCGATTCCCACCCGCTCCAGCACGCCATGCTCGATCAGTTCCCGAACCACACGGCGGACCATATCGATGGGCAAGGCGAACCCGAAGCCTGTGCCCGAAGCCTTGTAAACGGCACTGTTCACGCCAACCACGCGACCAGCGCTGTCGAGCAGGGGCCCGCCTGAATTTCCCGGATTAATGGCGGCGCTGGTCTGAATTGCCTCATGGATCAGCACGCTGGACTGAATTTCCCGCTGCAATCCGCTGATGATGCCATTCGTCAGGGTTTGGTCGAGTCGATACGGATTTCCAATCGCGAAGACTTTTTGTCCAACCTTCAGATCGGCGGACGTCCCGAGCATGACCGGTTT
The DNA here is from genome assembly GCA_018242565.1 of Planctomycetota bacterium. Lineage (GTDB taxonomy): Bacteria > Planctomycetota > Planctomycetia > Planctomycetales > Planctomycetaceae > JACQFH01. Next base: position 2,165 of record JAFEBR010000910.1, read on the forward strand.
TAAGCCTTCGTTGGGTATAAAGGCCTTTTCAATCTCCAGGACAGCCAGATCTTTCGTAGGAGCCTCTCCCCGCACGATCGCGGGGCAACTCTGGCCATTCCACAGAATGACCAGGAACTTCTGGAAGTTGGCGATGACGTGGTGGTTCGTGACAACCCGCCCGTCGCGATCCCAGATGAAGCCCGATCCACTGCCGAACTCGGTACGCCCGGTCTGTTCATTATTCCGAATGCAGACGACATGCACGACCGAAGGCGAGGCCTTCTCAAACAATTCGATCGTACTGCGCTCATCTTCGGCCAGGTTGCCGCGGGCGACGACCGCCTGCGACTCGGCGGCCATTCGCAACCAGCGCTCACGCCACAGCAATGACGTGAGAAAGATGAGCAGAATGACCAGCAGCCAATTTAGGGTCGTTACTGAGTTGAGTTTCCCCGCCAATATAGCAGCTCCCAGCGACAGCACGTCCGATCACCCTGATCTCCCAGAGCAGGGGAGTCGACGACGAATTCCCGCTGCCCCGAGGGGGGCCGTGAGCTGAGACCAGGCAGAGGGCCTGCCGGGTCTCAAGCGGCACGACAATCGGAATTCGCCCCAAACGACTCGTGTCGGGAAAGTATATGGCCCGGCGCGCGGCTACTTCAACTCGGCGACGTGATCCCGCAGATCGGCGATCGCCGACAGAAATTTCTCTTTGACCGGAGCGGGGAGATCGCGGAACTCTTTGCGAAACTCGGGCGTCAGCAACTTGATGAACCGTTCGACGGTCGAAGTGAACCGTCGGGCGATCTGTTCGGTCGACAACGGTTCGGCCGCCTGTCGCTCGCCGCCTGAAGCCGAACCGGGCACCGTCGCCGCCCCCGTGCGGAACGGGGCGTATTCGCTGCCCTCGGGACCGGCCTGGCGGGCCACGCCGGCAAGCACGGCCCGTTCCGATTCTTCGCCCGAACCGTTTCCGCGCGGTTCACCCACCCGCGGTCCCGTGGCACCGTAATCTTCGGGGTCCTGCACGAACTCTGGTTGCGACGGCACGTATTGCACGGCTTCTTCGTCGGGACCGGCGACCGACAGGTCTTCGCCACGCTGTGCGCGGCGCCAGGCTCGCATTTCGGCAACCGTCGAGTGTGTCTCTTCGGCCCAGCCCAGGCAGTCACGAGCATCTTCCCAGTTCAGGGCCGCATAATAATGCGACCATTTCAGGTTCGGGTACTCGCTCCGGATTTCGTGAAAAGTCTCCCAAACGCGACGACGCTGATAAACCTGATCACCAGAAATGCCGATTAATACGGCAAAGTCACCGTCAGTTCTGCCACGGGCGTAACGTTCAGTCCACAAGGCTGCACATTCCCCGACAACCCAGCGGCACTGGCTCACTGCGTCCTGTGCGCGGGCGACAATTTGTTCTTCCGAGTCGATTTGGCGAGTTGCCTGTCCCATTTTGCTCTGATTTTCCAGTGGAGTGTCGGTGACGTTTTCGTGGCGATCGCGGGGTGCGAGTGCCATCGAAAGAACCGATCTGGTTGTTTTTTGCGGTGAAAACGCGGGTGCGAACGGAGTTTGAGAGACTCGCACCGCAGCAGTCTGAGTGAAGCATACTACCCCTGTGGTCTTCAGTTTTCCACCACGCATGGATCACTTGACCTAAATCGGTTTGAGTCATAATATTCGGCCGTTCTGAACAGGAACAACACGGCGCCGTAGCCAAGTGGTTAGGCAGTGGATTGCAAATCCACCATACGTCGGTTCGACTCCGATCGGCGCCTCTTCAAAACCCGCAACGACTTAGGGTCGTTGCGGGTTTTGTTCTTTTCTGCGGCCGTTGTTCACTGACTGCGGGCCAACGCCCATCGGACCGTTCCGGGCAGACGATTCATTCAATGGGCAATGTCCGGTTCGGCATGTCCACTGGCTCCTGATCCGCAGCTTCCGACAATGGCATTTTCACGGGGCGAACATCAATCGGGTGCTCTTTCTGTGCCTGGAATCCGCCATTTCCAGGATTCGGCCGAACGTTCGCTGTCCTGCGAACGGGGCCCTCAGGCTCAGGTATTTCCGGATTTTCCGGCTTGCCCTCGCGCTTATCATGGAAACAATTCCTGCAGGAAGGCTGTGGTCACGGTCTCGAGGCGGCCAAAAGGCGCTGCTGAGAGCACCGCAATTCCGTCGGCCTCCACGGAAACTCACAATTTCCAGGCTTCAGCAGGGAGTACAAGTGCCTTTGTTACAGGCGGGCTGAGTGGCGTGTGAGTGAGTCAGCATTTCAAAACTCTGAGTAGCCCGCGGAAGGCGTTATGGAAAACAGTCGCGAAGGGAAGCCGATTTCAGCTGAAGGTCGCAAGCCGCGACTGTTTTCGCCGCAGGTGACGGCCCAGCAGCTTTTGGAAAAGCGCTGGCTCTGGCCCTTTGAACTCGAACAGCACATCGGTTCGGGAGCCATGGGGGTTGTCTATCGTGCCCGGTTCGTCAAGAACGACCGGCGGGTCGCCCTCAAGCTGTTGCCGCCGGAAGTGGCCGCCAACCCCACTCTCGCCGCGAGGTTCCAGCGGGAAATGGAGATCCTCAAGGATCTGCGGCATTCTCACATCGTGCATTGTTTTGGAGGGGCCTGCGAGGGAGACCAGTGGTTCTACGCCATGGAGCTGGTCGATGGCGGGTCGCTGCACGGCCTGGTCGTCGATCAAGGCAAGATCCCCTGGCGACGCGTGGTCGAGATTTCGCTGCAGGTGTGTGCCGCACTGGAGCACGCGCACGCCCGTGGGGTCATTCATCGCGATTTGAAGCCTGGCAACCTGTTGCTCACCAAACCCGGGAAAGTCAAACTCGCCGATTTTGGCCTGGCGCTCGTCGCTGCCGAAACGCGGTTAACTTCCGCCGGCAAGACGCTGGGCTCGATTCACTACATGGCCCCCGAGCAAATCAACGGCAAGCAGCCGCTGTCGAATCGCACCGATCTGTATGCGCTCGGTTGCGTGATGTTCGAATTGCTGAGTGGCCGACCTCCCTTTGCCGGGGCGACTGTGGCCGAGGTCCTGCAGCAGCACTTGAAAGAGATGCCGCCGCAGGTCTCGTCGCTGGCTTTGGATTGTCCCCACGAACTGGTCGCCATCGTGGCGGACCTGCTTGAAAAGTCCCCCACGAACAGGCCCGCCTCGGCGGCCGAGGTCGCCCATCGGCTGCGGCAGATCGAAACCGACGTGACGATTCGCACTCGCCGTGCCGACCGCGAAATGCCCGTTTCATTGAAGCCGACACGCATGGTGTCGCAGCCTGTTGAACCCGACGCGCCCCGTCGCTGGGACAAGTCGCTGCTGGCCGGGTTGGCACTGCTGCTGCTGGTCTGTGGCTGGTTGCTGACCGCCTGGGTGCGAGAAAGTCGCCGGGGCGAACGCCTCGAACAACATCTCGTGTTGACCTTTCAGAATTCCAGTCAACCGCTGCAGGTGCGGCAATATGCCATGGCGACGCTTGGCCAGCAGGGGCCTCATGCCGACGGTGCGCTCGAGGCCTTGCTGAACATCATGCAGCACGACACCGACCCGCATATCCGAGGCGAGGCCGCCAAGGCCATCGGCAAGATCGGCACGAACGATGCCTACCTGATCGCGACCCTCAGATCTCGGCGGGAACGCGACGAAGATCCGCACGTCCGCGAGTCGATCGATCAGTCCATCCACCAACTCGAAGAGACTCCTTCGCGCTCCTGGTTCCCCTGGGTGCTTGGCTCAGGCGTCTGTCTCTTTGCCGGCCTGGCCGGATACTGGCTCTGGCGACAGATTCAGCGCGATCAGAATTACGGGCAGAAAACGCTGCGGAAAGATTTGTCCACGGCCGGACACCGCATGGCGCCTACCGGGGCGTGATCTCGACTCCATCGGCGACTTTGTCACTGGGATGCACGATCACCGTGTCTCCCTCAGACAAGCCTTCGAATACCTCGGCATCGAGTGCGCTCTTTTTGCCGATCGTGACCGGCGTGCGGTGTGCCCGTCGCTCGGCGACCCGGAACACGGCCCAACCTTGCCCGTTACGGAACAACGCACTCGTGGGCACCTTCAGCACGCCGCTCTTTTCCCAGACGATGATGCGTGCTTCGACGCGAAACCCGTCCCCCAGAGTGGCCGGCACCTTCTCGCGCTCTGGAAAGTCGGCGATCACATGGACGCGTTGTTCTTCGACCCCCAGTGCCGAGACCTTGGTGTAGCCATACGGTTCGACCAATCGAACCTGGGCAACGAGCGGTTGTTCACCCCCCCATTGCTCCAGCACCACTTTCGCCCCGGAGGGAATGCGGACAGCGTCGCTCGACAACACTTCAATTTCGACCTCGAGATCGCTGAGGTCTCCCAGTTCGATGAGCGGCGTGCCAGGAGTCACCACACATTCGTTTTCTTCTCGCACACGCAGCACGTGAAACACCCGGCCGCTGGATGACAGCGAGGGCGAATGGATTTCGAATTGCTCCTGCTCGTCGAAATCTCCCTTCCGCGGGCGGGTGCGCATCAACGCCGCCTGGGCCTGCTCGAGTTCGAATCGCGACATTTCCTCGGCGAATCGGGCTTTCCGAACTTCTTCTTCACGGGTGCGCTTTTGCGCTGTTTTGGATTCCAGTTCCGCGGGAGAGGCGGCGTTCTTTGACACGAGCTGACGAGTTCGTCCGTACTCGGTCTCTGCCAGATCGTACGCGGCTTCGGCTGATTTTAATTCGGCACCGGCCTTATCGAGGGCGGCCCGCAGGGCCTTGACGCGGGCTTCCGACTGCGCGACGGTTCGCGGATCGAGCAGTTGCGGATCGGCCGGATCAACGGCCGCCAGAATCTGGCCGGGAGCGACGCGATCGCCGGGCCGGAGCTTGATGCGACGCAGCCGGCCAGACAACGGAGACGAAATGACGTACCGGTCGCGGACACGGGTCTTGCCATCTTCTTCGACACTGACTTCCAGGTGACCGATTTCCACCCGGGCCAGATCCACGGGAACCGGCTTGGGCAGAAAGGCATACGTCACTGCGGCAGCCAACCCCAGAAAGAACGCGGTGCTTACGATACGTTTGATCCACAGCCTCACGGCGACTCATTCCCTCGTTTTCAGCACGGCGATGAGATCGAGATGATCCAACCGCCGGCGGACAATCAAGCCCGAAACAATGGCTGCGATGATCACAACCAGCATCGAGAAACCATACGTCGCCGGAGCCACGATAAATGGAATTCGATACATCTCGGTGTCCAGAAACATGCAAACGATTTTCACCAGCAGCCAGCCCATGGCGATTCCCAGAGGCAGCGCAAATAACGTCAACACGGCCAGTTCGCCGAGCAGGATAAAGGAAATCTCGCGGCGCGTCAGCCCCAGCACCCGCAGGCTGGCCAGTTCCCGCCCGCGTTCCGACAGGGCAATGCGGGCCGTGTTATAAACCACGCCAAAGGCAATA
>JAFEBR010000911.1 GCA_018242565.1 Planctomycetota bacterium
AAGCTGATCTCTCCTGTAACCGCACGGGGCGGAATGCCGCGAATTGACAGCGCTGATCTCAAATCCACTTCGTCTCGGCCTGAGGCCTCCGCGTCGCGAAGGGGAATACACCGCAGCGCCCGAGTCGCTCGGGTTGCGTAGTTTACCAATGCCATTTTTAGCGGGCAATCTTCACTCGCTGACCGACGGTCGCCTCGGGGGGCGCGATCACGACGCGCTCGCCCCCCTGCAGGCCCGAGGTGATCTCGCTGCGACTGTCTCGCACGGCCCCCACCGTGACGGGTTGCTTCTGCAGCGCTTCGCTGGCATCGACGATCCACACGAATGAGCCCGTGCTGTCCGACACAATCGCGTCGCTGTCGCAGAAGACTCGCTTCGTGGCGATTTCTTCGGCGGCGGCCGAGTCGGCGGGCAGGAAATAGACGGTGGCACTCATGTCGGGAAACAGGCGCGGGTCAGGCTTCACAATTTCGACTTTGACTTTAATCGTCGCCCGCGCGCGATTCCCCATCGGGATCACCTTGTGGACGCGCCCTTCGAACCGTTCTTTGGGAACGGCATCGACCGCCACTTCGCAGTTTTGATCGGGCACAACACGGCTGATGTAGTCTTCTTTGACGTCACATTCGACTTCCAGATGATTCAGGTCGGCCACGGTGACGGCGGACCCGCGCCCCGACGCCTTTCCCATCCCGCCAGGCAGAATGGACTCACCCAGTTCCGCGTCTTTCGAGACCACCGTGCCATCGAACGGAGCACGAATGAACATGTTCTCTTTCATTTGTTCGGCTTCGCGGCGACGGGCATCTGCCAGCGAGATCTCGGCCACCAGCGTCTCGCGTTTGGCCAGCGCCCCTTCGTACTTGAATTTCGCCTCGTCATAATTGGATTCCGCCGACTGTTTCGATCGGAACAGCTTTTCGGCCCGTTCGTGCTCCCGCTGCAATTGCTGGATCACGACTTCATGTTCGCGCAGCGTGGCCTTGGCTCGGGCCAGGGTCGCAGTGACCGCCGCCAGTGATGCTTCCAGATCGGCATGTTCGAGAATTGCCAGGATTTGACCGGCGACGACTTTGCTCCCTTCTTCGACATTGATCTCGGCCACCCGGCCCGGCGACTTGGCGCCAATCTTGGCTTGAAATCGCGACTTCAGATAGCCAGTGGCCACCACCGTGGCGTCACCGGAACGGCCCGTCTCGACGGTCACGGTCGCCGGCCGCACTTCCGGACGGGACTGCATGATCTCGGGCATCTGGGTCCAATTCGTGCCCAGTGTGATCCATTGATTGCGTGCCGCCAGGACGAGCCCCCCTCCGGCGATACCTGCCACGACCAGCACGACCACCAGAAAGCGGAGCAGCCGACTGAACCAGGATGTGGCCGCGGGAGGATCCGGACGTTTGATTCGCAACTTGGCGAGTTTGTCGGCAAACGGATCGGGGGTTCCGGTCTGCTGGGACGGAGGTGGGGCCGAAGTCGATGCCATGAAAACGTCTCTGTGGAAAGCCAGGAAATGTGCGAAGCCAGCGGCAACACCGCAACTGCAGTCGATCTCTCAACGAATGCTGCCAGCACCGTGACGACTCATGTACGAGTGTGCGGTGCTCCGCATGATTCTACCGCACTCAGAGGCCGAAACAAGCGAGGATTTACCGCTTCTTCTGCGCGCGGAACGCCGTCTGGTAGGCGGTGAAGTCCTGCAGTGTCTGATCAGCGAAGCGCACGGCGGCGGCCAGGACCGCGGCCATCCCGGCTCCTTCCGCCCAGCGGGCCAGCATGGGGCGCTGTTCGGGGCGCGCGCCCCGCAGGTGCGACCAGCCGGTGATTTGCCCCACGACTTCCAGCGCCTGCCGAAGTTCCCCGGGTTGATCCTGCAGGTGTTTCAAGTTCGACCGACTTTCCTCGGGAATCATTTCGCGGAGACGGTACGCCCGGCCCCCGAACTCCAGCGCCGCCAGGCCGCGCAGTGGTTTCGCCTGCAAACGACGCTGGGCGGACACAATCCGCTGAGCTTCCGAAGGAAAGTGTTCGACCTGTGGCGTATCGACCCCGGGGAGGACGCACGAGGGGCGGGCTTCCTTCACGTCCAGCAACCGGTTGTGGCCGGCGGCCCCGCCATCGATGAGCACGGCGTAGCGTCTCAGCCCGAGCCCTCCCACGCCGGCGATGCGCCCGCTGACGTCCAATACTCGATAGGCTTTGGCGTGCCCGATCGAGACGCCGAACGCCTCAATTGCCTCACGGACCTTGTCCGCTCGTTTGTCACTGACCTTGGGATACTTGTCCGGGTTGGGAGTAATGCGTCGGGTGCCGTTCTTACCGCGCTCGGTGGTCTGTTCAAGCAGGGCGGCCTGGGTGCCCGAGGCGGTCGCATTCAAGAGTTTCCAGACCGGTCCCGCGCCGCTGCCTGGGGCGATCTCGCCAATGACGCCCGTCCGGAGCGACTCGGTAACCGCGGCCCGATACTGATCCAGAAACGCCAGGGCGATGCCGTTTGTCTGCAGCGGGCTGAGATGCCACTCTTCACCCGCCAGGAGCAGGCTGGCCGTACAGCGCACGAGATCGAAACTGCACGGAGCGAACAGCGCTTCGTCAAAATCGTTGATGTCAAATCGGAACTCCCCCTCTTCGGTCTGGTAGGCCCCGAAGTTGTCGGCGTGCAGGTCGCCACAGCATAAAATGGCCGGCCCGGAATCGTTCGGCTTGAGCGCAGGCCACGCCTTGCCGAACAGATGATCGGTCCCGCGAAAAAAGGTAAACGCGCTCTCGCTGAGGCGCGTCAGTTTGCGCTCCACCAGGTCGGGGTCGCGATCTGAGTTGAAGGCGACGATCTCGTCAAATACTGAATGGTCATCAGCCATCTGATTCACGGCCAGATCCAGAGAGTTGTAAGCATCTGGCAGTATAACCGAAAATCGCGGCTCGCAGACTTCGACCGGTCGTCGTCCCCCAATCCGTCAGCCGCTCGTAGGGGGACCCAAAACCACTCCAAGACGGCTAAACGCCCCTTCGAACCGCGGCCCGGACACGCGCGCATGAAAACACCCCGCCAGCGGGGGCCGACGGGGTGGAATCCACGAAGTGCAACAGGCGTCAGCGAAACCTAAACAGCGGCCGCGTTCCCCTTAAACCGTTTGACCATTCCGATCACGCCGAACGCGCCCAGAAAGAGGGACGAAAGGGCGAACGCCGACGGTTCGGGAACCAGTGTCAACGCGCTGCTCCCCGTCATCGCGAATTCTGTCGAACCATACGCAATGTCGACATCGGGTCCCACAAAGGTAGCAAGCTCATAGAGATGCCCCGCCAGCAGAGTGCCGCTGAATGTGAAGCCGGTACCCTGATAATTCCCAGGTTCAGGGGCCAGAAAGACGTAGCTGCTTGTCGTAGAATCATACAGAAACGCGTAGTTATGAGACTCGGATGACGCCAGGCCGTACCCCGACAGGTTGTAGGCGAACGACGTGTCCGCCGTCACGTGGAAATAAACGTCTTGTTTCGTGTTTGCAACTCCGAAAGCGTCGAAGTTGCCGCTCAGTCCCAGGGAATAACTGTAAGCGATACTGGTGGCGGTCGCTTCGGAACTTGTGATGTCGGCGTACCCTGCGTCCGACGAGGTGCTCAAGGGCCCGGTGGTATCTGATTCGGCGAATGAAGAGGCAATCGGAAAGTATCCAAACGTTTGGACTGCCTGGTAGTAATCGTCGACAACGATCCCGGCACTGGCAGACGAAGCCGAGGCCAACAGGGCCGAGGCCACGGCGACACAGGTCAAAATTGCGTGTCTGAACGTTTTCAACATGGTTGTGTTTCTTTCGGTCGTATGAGTGAACGGATTTCAGGGCTC
>JAFEBR010000912.1 GCA_018242565.1 Planctomycetota bacterium
ATGCCATCCACTCTTTAGCCTGAGAAGTCACCGAACCGCAATCCGGGTGGCACAATTCGGGCAGGCCCCCCACCTGACATCGGATTTTGGCCGGAATTTGAAACGGCGGTGCGGCGGACGACTTGAGGGAGCGACTTGAGAGAGCAGGAAAAGTCCTGAAGCGAGTCGGCGACGGTGGGATTCCCGCAAATTTGGCGGATTTATTGGGGATTGTGTCAGTGGCGGCCAGTTTCAGGACCACTTTCGCGGCCAGTGGCCTCGTAGCACGTCCGCACTCTGTTCGCCATAAGCTCCCCCAGCTCGGTCCCACTGGCGAACACGGGGAAACCGCGATCGTGCATGTGATGAACCGGGGCATTCGGCGGTGCAATTTGTGCGGAGACGGCCGCTGCGGCGGAGTCGCAGAGAGCAGGAGCGCGTAGAGCAGTAGAAAGTGGAACAGCACTGTCTCACGCTTTGCCCGGTTCGCAAAACCGCCGATGGCGTTCCTCCGCCTGGCCCGGCGTTGGCTGCTCGCGGGCTACGTTGGGTTGGCATTCCTTGGAGTGCGGAAATTCAATTCCCGCCTTACGTTTTTCCGGTATTGACGCTCGGCGGATAGGAACCGCCTTCGCCGTGCCGTCCGAAAAAGGATCGGCAAACGCTGGAGTGTCTCGACGCTCGAGGATCTGTTCGACGAGCGGTACTTACCCTAAGAATAAAAGGCGGTAATTGAATTACCGCACTCCAAGTTTCGGCAGGGTTTTGGTGTCGCGGTCGCCGTGAAAATCGGAATAAACCCGATTTTCGCTGCGGCGGATGGAGGTAAAGTGCCGAAGTAAAGATGTGCGGCGGTCTGCCGCGTCGATCTCGGCATCGCGTCAATGCAAGGGGATACTTGTGGGGCGGTCAGGGAATGCCTGCTCCAGCGGAGTCGGGCTCTGTGCCGCGGCACTGCTCTGGTGGCTTTCGGGGTCCGTACTGGGTGCCGATCCCGTCGAGTCAGCCGGCCTCGCTGCAGACGCTGAATTGCCGGCCTCGTCGGTGGTTGAGTCCGTCGACCCCGAGCTTCCGGACGCCCCCCTCTGGCCGTGGAGTGGTGACCTGGGCACACGCTCGCAACTCTCGGGAAGCTGGGCGGGAACGCGAGAAGCGCTGGCCACCAATGGCGTCTCGTTCTATTGCGACCTGACCCAATATTATCAGGGAGTCACCAGCGGGGGACTGGCGCGACAATTCGAATACGGCGGCCGGGGCGACTATCTGCTGGATTTCGATACGCAGAAGCTCTGGGGTTGGCCAGGTGGTCACATCGATCTGCGAGGCGAAACGCGGTTGGGGCAAGACTGCAACGGCATTGACGGCGCGATCTCGCCCTCCAACTTCGCCATGGTCCTGCCCCGCCCAGGCCAAAACGTGACGGCCCTTACCGGAGTGCAGTTCACGCAGGAGATTTCGGAACAACTCTCGGTATTCGCGGGAAAGCTGAATCTGCTCGACGGCACTCCGACAGCATATCGCCGGGGAATGCGGCTGAATTACTTCTGGAATGCCGGCATGCAAAACAACCTCACCCGGGTGTTTCTGATGCCCAGTTCGCTGGGAGCCGGGGTCACCGTGCGGGATGACGTCGAGCCGGTGTTCAGTTTTTATCTCCTCGATTCGTATTACACCCCCACGACGAGCGGCTTTCAGACGCTGTTTGCGAATGGCGTCGTCAACTACGGTGAGTATCGCTTGCGGACGAACTGGTTCGGCCTGCCCGGACATAGTGCCTTTGGTGTTCTCTATTCCAACGCGACCCGGACGGCTCTCGACACGAATCCGTACGTGTTGCTGCCCGGATTCGTCACCGGAGCGGCACTGCCGAAAAAGAACTCGGCCTGGACAGTCACCTACCGTCTGGACCAGGTCGTATGGGCTGACCCGCAAGATCCAGAACGTGGGTGGACACTGTACAGCGACGTTGGCCTGACAGATGGCAACCCGAATCCCATTCGCTGGTTCGCCAATCTGGCCCTCGTCGGGACGAGCCCGATCGGGGGCCGGAATCAGGACACCGTGGGACTGGGTTATTACCATCTGGGAATCACCGGCCTGCCGACCTTCCAGGCCCTCGGACTGGGGGCCGAGAACGGCGTGGAACTGTATTACAACGCCGCTGTCACTCCCTGGTTCCATCTGACGCCGGACCTGCAGATTCTTGATCCCTCGAAACAAAGCACCGCGACCGCGGTGCTCATCGGGATTCGGGGCCGGATATCGTTCTGAGCGGGGCTGGTCAGTCTCTCGAAAATCCCTCAAGGCCGCCTGCAGGGGATCCGCAGCAGCCTTCCGCACCTACCGGTTCAGTCGCCGCGAGCGAGCACTTGTGCTAAAACGGCGAGCACGAGTTTGATTCTCTGACCCCCACCGACTTTCACACAGGCAGGAGTCTGGCACGATGAAAATCACGCGACGCGATTTTGTAGAACAGGCCTTGCTGGCCGCGACGGCGGCATTGGCGACCGGCACGGGGGTTCAGAGTTTTGCCCAGGACCAGGCACCGGCGGCCAAGCCGGTCGGGCCGAATGACAAAATCCGGGTGGCCACCATTGGCGTCAACGGCCAGGGGGGCGCCCATCTGGGGGAATGGCTGAAGAATCCGGATGTCGATCTGGTGGCGGTCTGCGACTGCGATCCGGCGGCTTTTGAAAAGCACGCCAAGCGATTTGCCAACATGCAGCATCAGCCCCGCTATGAGCAGGATGTTCGCAAACTTCTGGACGACAAATCGATTGACGCCGTGTCGATCGCCACGCCGAACCATTGGCATGCCCTGATGGCCGTGTGGGCGATGCAGGCGGGCAAAGACGTCTACGTGGAAAAGCCGTGCAGTCATAACGTGCAGGAAGGGCGCGTGATGACCAATTGGGCACGGCGATTGGGGCGAATGTGTCAGATGGGAGTCCAGAGTCGCAGCATGCCGGGGATGCGGCAGACGCTGGAGTTCGTCCACAGCGGCAAGATCGGCAAGGTCTCGGTGGCGCATGCGATCTGTTACCGCCGGCGGGGCAGTATCGGCCTGGTCGATACTGAAGCGCCCCTGCCCCCGGGACTCGATTTCAACCTGTGGTGCGGGCCGGCCCCGCTGTCGGTCCCCAAACGCAAACGGTTGCATTACGACTGGCACTGGGTGTTCGCCACGGGTAATGGCGACCTGGGGAACCAGAATCCCCATGAACTCGACAAGGCGCGCTGGGGCATCGGCAAGCAGGAACTCCCCAAGCACGTCGTCAGCCTGGGGGGCCGGTTGGGTTACGTCGATAACGGCGATGTCGCCAACAGCCAGGTCTCGATCTACCAGTGGGACGACGCCATGGTGATTTCGGATGTCCGCGGTCTGGATATCAAATCGCCGGTGACGTTTGGATTGAAGGGGGCCCGCCCCTTCGACGGCGCCGCCAACATCTGGTACGGCACTGAAGGGTATGTCGTCGGTCCGAACTACACATCGGGAGTCGCCTTCGATTACCAGGGCAACGAAATCGGAAAGTGGTCAGGCGGCGAGTACCAGGCGCACTTTGCGAACTTCATCAAGGCCGTCCGCAGTCGCAACCACAAGGACCTGCATCTCGATATCGAGGACGGGCACTTGTCGAGCGCTCTGGCGCATCTGGGCAACGTATCGTACCGATTGGGCAGCGTTGTTCCCGAAGGGACCCGGCCCAGCCTGCTGGCCGATGACCCGCATGTCGTCGCGACGTTGTCGACGTTCGAAGAGCACCTCAAGCAGAACGGCGTCGATTTCAATGCGACCAAGTTCTACCTGGGGCAGCAATTGACGATCGATCCCAAAACGGAATTGTCGACTGATCCTTCGGCGAACCAGTTGTTCACACGGGAATACCGCGCCGGTTTCGAATTGCCGATTCCCCCGACGGCCTGAGCCTACCTACTGCGCCAAGGAGATCTGTGACACCGACGGGCGAATGCCGGCCAGCGCTGGCATTCGCCCGAGGCGTTTGGGACTCGGTTCGGCGTTACTTTGGGGAGGTGCGAGACTCGGAAGAGGAC
>JAFEBR010000913.1 GCA_018242565.1 Planctomycetota bacterium
AATGGCACCTCGATACGTGCGGCCCCTGGCCGCCCCCGTCTCCCGACACCATCGGGCTGACGATTTCAACCGACGCAATGTACACCATATAGTACACGTGTACGCCAGTCAATATGCCGCGCTATGGAAATCCGAAAAAGTGCCCCCGAAGAACGTCCGACCGCCCTCGCCGCCGATCTTTCCCGGCTCACAGCCGAGGCGAAGCCATCAGGTTGGATGGCCCTCCACTGCTTTTCTAATACCCCAGCGGAAACCACACACCCTGGACTTGCGGAACCCGCATGTTTGGCAATACATGCTTCGCGTCGAGCGTGGAAACATCTACGTCCTCGACGATCGATCGAATCTTAGGCATCGTCATGTCGCCGAACACAGTCTTGCGAATCACTTCTGTGGCATCTTCGAGCGACAGCGCCGTCACGCCGCAACCTAATAGAGTTCCCGCCGGATGCGGATCGCTGATCGTCAAGTCGAACGTGAACCAAAATCGTCGCAATCTTCCAGGAGTCATGGTTGCGCTTGCGGAACGTAAAATTCGGTGTGCATAGGGCTCAAAACGAATTGCTGGTCCTGTAAATTGGAAGGGGCCACCCACTTTTTATATCAAGTTGTGCGCGGTTCTTAAACTTCGGGAACAAAAGCGTCTCCAGAACGGCCGAGCAGATCGGCCCGCGCTGGGTGTGCGGAAGCCCGAAGCGGCCGCGCAGCACGCTGAGTCCTGCCGATTTCCCGGAGGCGTCGGTCAAACAGGGCGACGATCGCGCACGCCGGGAGCGCTGACCGAAAACTGCCAACGACTTCCCGTGACGGGCCCGAAACAGGATTTGTCGATTCTGGCCTCCGTCGCGGCTTGTGCCCCCCCGTGGCATGGCCAGCGGCAACTGAGACCGGCAGTGGCCGGGGCGGTGCCAGCCCCAAAAGGGTGAGATTTGATAGCCCAGCGGCGCAGCCCTGGGTTTGGAAGAGAGAGCGGGCCCAAGGCGCCAACCCGTGTCTATCCGTGTTCATCTGTGTTTATCTGTGGCTGATCGATCACTGACCAAGCACGGGGCCATACGGAACTCCCCAATGATCCAACTCTGTCAGAGTTGCATTCCCCAACCCAGGGTTGGTCGCGCAGCGAACAACCCTGGGTTTCGTGCCCCCAGCCAGCCCCGCAGCCTGAAGGGCTTCCACAAGCAGTGGCAGAACGGATTCCACCGCCCCGTTTGGCCGAGGTCTTGGGGAGCCCCCTCTCAGATCGCGTCCTGCGAAACACCGGGCAAGCCGATTCGATGGCGGTGGTCCTCGACGCTCAATAGTCGCGTTACACCGGATCGGTGGCCCTGATTTGTGTATGGCCAGCTTGCGGTGGTCGCATCATTCGCCCGTACTCGGGTCGGTTCCACACAGGCAGGCCCGGCGGACACACCGCCCCCCCGGCTCGGATTCATCAAACAGGAATTTCCGTGGCAACGTGGGCCTCCACCGCCGGCACGATCGCTGGACGCGTGGCCGCCAGCTGTTGGGTTGAAGCCGCAGGCGAGGACGCCGGGGCTTGCCGCACCGTCTTGATTCGGCGTTGCACTGACGTGAATTCGCTCGACTCCAGCGTTTCCGCCAGCGTGGCCTTTGACCGGTTCCCGTCGTTTGTCTCTGCAGGTGCTTGATGAGAACACTTGGCGGTAACCCGGATCAGGCTGTGAGCGGCCCGTCCTCAGATTCACGCCCTTGCCGAGAATGTCGCCCTCTCGAAAACAGCATTCCGACCAGCAACATCTCTGTTCTACTGTCTCCTGTTCTACTTTCTTCTGCTCTCTGCGGCCCAGCCGCAGCAGTCGTCGCCGAACAGAAAATACCGGTGGACGATGCGATTCATGACATGGACGATGGCGATTTCGCTCGGGGAAAACACTTCGCCACGCCGCAAGCGAGCCATTACGGCCTCCGATCATCAGTGCGGCCACAGAATGCAACCCCAGTCGCTGCCCCCATGGGGCCATACTGAACGACACGCACTACTGTTCAAAATGATGCAGGTTCGGCTGAGTTATGCAACCGTGTCGCCGACAAATGGAGTGTCCACAAGTACTTGAAAGTCGCCTGCGGCTTTCAATGTTGACGGCCGATCTCGGGACATCGGCGGCGTGCTTCCTGAAAATCGGCCCGGGCATCCGTCTGACTTCCTAGGGCTTCATGGCATCGACCGCGATTCCAGTAGGCAAAGCCACATGTGCGGACATCGTCCGGTTGCGCTGAGGGCCCCAGACGCTCGATGACGCGATCAAAATCGGGGATGGCGGCTTGATAGTCACCCAGTTGGCAATTCACAGCGCCCCGGTTCAAGTAGAGCAGACTCCATTCCGGCGCAATCCGAACGGCCTCCGCGAAGTCCAACAGCGCTTCGGCAAACATCCCAAGGCGCCCACGAATCAAACCCCGACTGTTCCAGGGGCCCGCGTGCGCCGGGTCGATTTTCAGAGCGTTATTACAATCGGCCAGCGCTTCCTCGGGGCGTCCCAGGTTGTCCAGTGCGACAGCCCGCATGTAGAACACCTCGGCCTCGCACAGCTCCAGCTGAATCGCTGTGCTGCAATCGGCGACACATCCTGCGTAGTCGCCCTGATCTCGCCGAATCTGGGCACGCACGACATAAGCCAGGGCGACGCGAGGATTCGTGTCAAGAATCGTCTGACAAACGGCGAGTGTCTCTTGCGGGTCGCCCCCGTGAACGCGAGACAGTTCGGCGACCCGAATTCTCTGTTCGTCCAAGGTCAAAGGAGTGTCGCCACCGCGCACCAAACCGATCGGCATCAGCCCACCGCCGTCGTATTGATTACCCAGCGAGGCCGCCAGAAATTCCGGCAAAAAGCCGTGCTTGATCAGCCACGCTGGCAACGCCTCACCGTTTCGCAGTTCTGCGTCCGGCTTCCATCGTTCCCAGCGAATGGAATGCCCGTGTTGAATTCCGATCGTCGCGATGCGTTCGCCCTTGGCGAATAATTCAAGTGTCGGACCGCCGGCGCAGGAACAATGGCTGAAGCCCGCCGGCTCCTCAACAATCTGCAGGACTTCCCGGAGTTCGGCAAGTGCGGCGCCATCAGTTGTATCGACGACGACTTCCGAGCTAGTGGCCCGTCCCCGAAAAATACCCCCTGCGACGGCACGCACACGGTCGACGCGCGGCAGCAATTCGTCGAGATCGCGTTGGGTAGGATTGGGTGCGGTCGAATTGCCGTACACGTAATCGAACGAGTCGCGGTCCATCAGCATCACATTACCGGGGCTGATTTCGATAACGACCTGCCGCGAATGATCATCCAGGTTCGACAATACCTTGGGTACAGCCGGCAAATTCAGTCCCGAGGAAGCGCTTGCTGAGACAGCTTGTGGGGCGCCGCTGCGAGGCTCGGTCGCGTCAGGCTGAGCAGCGGCCAAGGGAGACCGTTGAAACAACCGCTGAATAAACCGGAACATGGCATCGTCCTTTTCCGAGTCGTGGGGTTGGCACCAACGTTGCTGGCACGAGAAATGATACCTCTTGCCACCTGGGAATTCACCTGTAATCGCCGGCAACATCGGTACGCAACACGTTTACTACACTTGCGGAACACGGGTGCACAGGTTGATGCTCAGGATCCCGTGCTGATTCGCGTGGGGGAATGTTTGATTTTATTCCTTACAGCGACCGGCATGCCGGCTTTCGGGTCCGTGGGGCGCACCTTACTTTTGGATTCCGCCCGGTTTCCAGGGACCTGACGCACAGCGGGGCGCAGTTCGGGTTGGGGCCGGGCTGCCCGAATCCGCAGCTGCAGAACCGTCGGCTGGTCGACAGTCGTGAAACACATGATGCCCTCGAATCTCCGCGCAATAGGGAGACGCAGTTCCATCCCAGGACGCCCGAATGCATTCCGCGCGAGAAGGCTCTGGATTTATCGGTCTCGCCTACCGGTCGTCCGATTATCGGGTCCGTGTGTCGCATGTTTCAGCGGATTGCGCCCGGATTCCAGAGACATGCTGCGCGGCTCGGCGCCCCGCACGGAGTGCCAGGGTCCTCCCGAACCGCTTCGGTGCGGACGCTGTCACAGGGAACAGCCGGACCGACGTCGAATCGTTCCCAACGGTGCGATCTCACGGAATCGACGGTCGACACGCGGCTCGGCGGGAGCCTCGCCCTCCCGTGGCCACCCATAACAAAGAGCTGGGGGGCACAGCACTTGTTGACAGCACGTTATGCTGCATATCCGATTCGGCGTGCGCGTACCAAAGGCGACTTTCATGGGGATTCATCGCACTTGCATTGTGCCGGGCTGGGCCCGTTTTCCGACACCGACGCCGACCGTCATTTTTCCGCGGGATTCGTGCGAATTCCGGGCAATCACGCAGGCATGATGCGGCACGCGGGGGTGATGCTCGCGACGACCGTGGGCACGGCCCAGCGAAAACATAACGGTTTTCCGTAGGGAATCATCTCACCAACGGAACCCAGAATTCCAGCGGCGCTGTTGATCGTCGTCATTCAACTCGAGAGCACCAATCTTCACGAGCGTCTCCAGCATGTCGCCCAACGCATCCCCGAGTGTCAATTGTCGGAAGGAAAGTGGCTACGGTTGTATCCCTGCGCGGAACTTACTGAAACGGGCAATCCACCCACATTCCCCATAGGGCTCGACAGGAAGTCCATCACTGACTCCCTGAATGTCGATCCATTCGTTTTGGCGAATTACGACTGGCAGTGGAATCTCGT
>JAFEBR010000914.1 GCA_018242565.1 Planctomycetota bacterium
CGACTTCGCTGATTTTCAAATGATTTTTGGAAATTGTGCGCCGAAGGTGCCGGCAAACTCCGTCGGGCGCCCGAGACGCGCGTCGGCCCGCCGGACGCGCCGGCCGGCACCGAGTCCGACTTTTTCAACGGGCTGCTAAAGGCCAAATATCTCTGCGATGGAAATGTCTTCTTGCCTGAGCTGGGTCCAACTCTGTCCGTTTCGATGTATTTCCTTTGGCCCTGCGATAATCGCCGACTGCGGAATGTGACGATCACCATGACGATCGGGTTCCGTAACCTCCGACAATCAGTCAGTACGACCCTCGAGATCGGCGCCGCGATCACGATCTGGGGACTCGTCGTGTTCATTCGAAAGTTTTATCGCCAAAACGGTTCGATTTCAGCGAGCGCGGTTCGACCCAGCAGCGAAGATGTTCGGAAGTGACAGCGCCGGCTCGGCAACCGTTCGTGGTTCCCCGGCGCGCCTCACAATCTCGTTGGCTCACGCACCGTTCGCTGTGTCGGCACATCCAGGCGTAGTCCCCGATCAATGCCGATACCACCGGGATCAACCCGGTGGCTCACTCGCGTCATCACACTGCCCCGTCGCTGTGATACCAATCCGGTTCACCTTGGCCCAAGATTCATTTGGCGACGGGGCCGTGTTCGCAGGCCGGTCAATCCGCGCTCGGCCCGGCACGCTTCGGCGATCTGTCATCCGACACGTCACGGGAGAGCTGTCAGTTCGTCCCGGGGTGATTTCGCCCATTCAGGGCGGTCGGTCTACTTTGGGGGGCATTTCCCAGGGCGGTGCCCTGGGCTGGATTCTTCCAGCCTTTCAGGCTGCGGAGCGTGGGCAGCGGTCCATCGGCTTGATTGTTCTCGCGATTCACTGGGTCAGACCGCGACCGACATGCGGACAAACAAGGGCCAAGCGTTTTCGTTTTGTCACTGTATTCCGTGGCCCATGCGGATACCTGGCTTTTTCGACCCACAACGCTCTCACGCGGAGGACACTGGCCGAGGTGAATCTGAATGGTCTAGCGACGGTTTACGATTAAAAGCAGGCTGGAGCTGTGTCTGTCTGCCCATTATCTCTGTGTCTGGAAATCATTGTTCATGTTGTTCCAGTCGATTGAAACCTGATTCGGGCCGCCGTGTTTTTCTCGCATTCGTTGACCCCACATGCCCGTGTGCGCCTGGCACCAGATTCGAGTGCCTTTGTATTCGAATGGGGACGCGATTGCCTCGGCCAACTGCTTTATTCTCGGTTGACCCGGGTTGCATCCTTCTCGAATCGAATTGAACGTATTGAGTCCCAGACAGATGACCAGTTTTGGGTGGACGATTTCGATCTGGGGGATGGCAAATTCGTTGGCCGCTTTGATTAGATCGGCTCGCGGAATTCGGTTGCTCAAGGATCCTGTTTTAATGAACGGAAACAGGTTCGTACCGTAGACATCCGTTAAGGATATCCCGAAAATTTCGCTCAGCAAAGCCGCAAGTTTCACATTCGTTGGCAGTTTTGGGGTGTAGCCGAGTTCCTTGGCATCGCGATCGATCGGACCACTCAGTCGCTGATCCGAACTCCAGTCCTGCAGCAGTACAAAAACGTCCGCATTGACGTTTCCTGCCGACTTCGTGTAGGGCGAGACAAAGTCACATTCGTAGATTCCACCCTGATATTCACCGATGTTTTTGTACCCGGGCCAGTTCGTTGATTTTCGTTTTTGAACCAACTTCTGTAGGGCGGCTGCCTTGTTCATTTTGGTCAGATCCCTCGACGTATGTTTGGTAAGCCGGCAATTGAGGATCCCCACGGTCGCAACCGGCCATTTTGCACCCCCCGCCCGAGACTGCTGGTACGGAAAACGGCATTGCTGAGTTCTCAGATTCGGACCCGCAAATCTGGTCGGGAGAGCAGCGCACACTCTGGCCGTGTGGATTCTCCTTGAATCAGCATTCGGATCGCCATTCCCGGAAACGACTGCCCACTGATTCTTGTCTGCGCTTTACAGGAAAAGTAGCACCTTGCCCGCTAAATATCACGGCTTCCGCCGCGGAGTGCAACAGGCAAAATGGGCGATGAGGGATTCGAACCCCCGACATCCACGGTGTAAGCATGGCGCTCTAACCAACTGAGCTAATCGCCCGGATTTCCAGCATCTTACTGAATTTTGGTCGTCGCGAAAAGTGGCCGCGAAGGGTTGTGGGGTCGGGAGGGGCGGCCGGGCGGCGTGCCGGTTTAACGGGCCGGGAAGCCGGGCGTACCGTCGGGCACGGGAGTCGCGTGACGTGTCGTGGCCCGCGGGATGTGCCGCAGGCTGGAATCCTGGTTCGCAACCGGTCGCCGCTTTATCACGGACGGCTCCGTCTCGGCCGCAGGCTGCGGTCAATGCGAATGCGAATGCGAAAACCGGAATCGCTCGGTAGCCCGGCTCGCTTGTCGCCGGGCGATTCGCGCCGTATTTATGGAAGCGTGCCGCGGCAGCCTGGCCGGCCGTCTGAGAGACTCCGCCATCGGGGTTCAACCACGGGGGCCGGTTGCCGAGGGGCGACACGCAATCCCGATCGTGCTGGCAGGAGACATGATGAGCAACGTGCGTCAGTTTGGGGCGGTGGGAGATGGGCAGCGCGACGATACCGAAGCGCTGGAACATGCCGTGCGCGAAGGCAACGGACTGCTCGAACTGCCGCCGGGCACCTATCGCATCACCCGCCCCATCATCTTCCGCCTCAAAGATGGCGGTCCGGTCGCCGTGCGAGGTTCGGGGGGCATCGCCAAGCTGGTGATGGCCGGTGCCGGTCCCGCTCTGGTCTTTGAGGGGACCCATACCACGACCGCCGATCCGGGCGGGTTCCGGCCAGAAGAATGGGCCCGCGAACGGATGCCGACGGTCGCCGATCTGGAAATCCAGGGGGCCCATCCTGAAGCCGATGGCATCCGCATCACCGGGGTCATGC
>JAFEBR010000915.1 GCA_018242565.1 Planctomycetota bacterium
AATTGCTCTAACGCAACGAGATACCCTGCCTTGGCCGCTGCGCGGTCACCACGGCGAAAATCCAGATTGGCCAGGTTGACTTGCATGGCAGTCAAGTTGCGACGGTATGTCACGTCGGCGGGGAATTCCTGAACCAATTTAGACCAGATCGTCACACATTCACGGTTACATTCTTCCGCCTTCAACATGTCACCTGAACTGGACCAAGTCAGCGCGAGGAGATTCAGCGTTTTTAGCAGCAGCAGACGTCGATCCGTATCGCTGGGGGCCGCGGCGACGGCGCTCCGCGCCAATTCCACCGCCCGTTTGAAATGCGGAATCGAACTCGCGACTTCATCGACGTCGCGCGTGAGCAGGCCGATCATCAGCGCGGATTCCGCCGCCGACCGGATTAACTGGGGGTCCTCCAGCTCTTGAACCAGCATGCGCTCGTAGAACCGCAACGCATCGCCGACGACGACCCTCTTTTGGACCGTCAAGCTCGGGTCGTTCAGGAGTCCTTTCTCATAAATGTCCCGATAGAATTTGTCCACCGCCTCTTTGGCAATCGTTCGATGTTCTTCGGCGCGCGCGAGTTGCAGGCGTGCTTGGTGTTCGTTAGAGAGAGCGATGGCGGCATTGGCTTCTGCGCGTTTCCACATCGCCGTGACGCCGGCAAATCCGCCGCCGACAGCCAGCAGCAGCGCGATTGTCAGACCGGCCAGAGCGGGTTTCCGACGCGCGGCTTTCCAAATCCGTTCTAATCGGCCAGCTGGTCGGGCCAAAATCGGACGATTGTCGAGCCAACGCCGCAGGTCGTCCCGAAATTCCGCTGTCGTGGCATACCGGTCCACAGGTTCTTTGCCGATCGCTTTGAGGCAGATCGCTTCCAGATCGCGGGGCAGTTGATTGTTCAACCGTCGCGGCGGAGTTGGTTCAAGCACTTGAACTTGTTGCGATATCAAATGCGGATGGCCGCGGAACGGCGTTTGTCCGGTCAGCATTTCGTAAAGCGTGATTCCCAAACTATACACGTCGCAGCGGGGATCCACCGTTTCCGGATTCTCCCATTGTTCGGGAGCCATATATTCGGGCGTCCCGAGTACCAGACCTGTGTCGCTTGTGCTGGACGCATCGCGATCCATCGCCCGCACCAATCCGAAATCGGTCAGCTTTGCGCGACCGTCCAACGGATCGATGAGAATATTCTCTGGTTTGACATCCCGATGGATCAGATGGGCCGCATGCGCAGCGGCCAGAGCATCGGCAATGTGGAGTGCGATTTCGGCGCTTTGTCGCGGCGTTAAACAGTGTCCGCGGCTCATCAAATCACGCAGGCTGCAAGTTTCCAGCAAGGGCATCGCGAAAAATGGTGTTCCATCAGGCGCTTGTCCTGTGCCAAAAACGGGCAGGATGTGGTCATGCCGCAATCCGGCAACCGCCTGTGCCTCGCGCAAGAACCTTTCCCGATTTGGAGGAGTCGATCTCTCGGCTTTCAACAGCTTGATCGCGACGCGACGCGTCAGCGTTCGGTCGAACCCTTCGAATACAAGCGCCATCCCGCCTTTGCCGCGCAGAGCGATTACGTCATAATCGCCGAGTGAACCCAGGTGTGAAGGATCTAGCGGCGGACCTAAAGTATACGATGGGCGCCGCTCGTCTGACCGTTGAGACTCGAGCTGGGGCAACTCGAGCAGTCGAGCCGCCAGCGCCGCCGACAGGGGCACCGATTTCTCGGCCCGCAGAGTCGCCCGAAGTGCGGGCTCTTCGGCCATTTCATCCACAGTCGATGGATGGGGAAGGTGTACTTTGAACATCGGCTCACTCCTGGCTGCGGTGATTCTCAAACGGCCACTCTTCCGCCAGAATCAACACGGCGTCGCGCAGTGCTTTAAGGACTCTGGATTTTGCAACATAGACCCAATCGACCGTTTGTTGCATCTCGATCGCAACCTGATCGGCCGACTGCTGGTCGATCCACACGCGGGAAAAGGCTCGCCAAGTGGGCGGATCAAAACGGTCTCGACAGACGTCGAGGGCCACTTCCAGAACTCTCGCTTGGAATTGTTCATTCCATTCCGGCTCGGCGCGCCCGGCCATTTCATGCAACAGGTCGTTATCGTGAATCAGGCTGGCATCAGCCATCTCTCGGCCCCGATCACGCCAGAACCGAAAGACTTCATTGCGAACCAAGACCCCCAGCCAATCTCGAAATCGCCCGCGCGCCGGTTCGTACTCGAATTTGCGAAACGACCTCAAGCAGCGACTGAAAACCTCTTGAGTAAGATCTTCGGCGTCTGGTTCCGACACTCCGCGGCGGCGAATGTCTCCGTAAACAAGGGGCCCATAGACGTCGACGAACGTCTTCCATGCGCCACCATCGACCGGATCTCGCAATCGACAGAGCAGGCTGGCACGCGTCTCCGGAAACGAGTTCACAACTGCCGTGCTCCTTCGCAAGCCGTTCTTTTCACCGGCGCCGAATCGTTTCCTCGTTTTTACACGCCTGCCAATCTTAGCGGGTTCGTCTCGGCGCACCATCCGTTTCGGCGGGGAATGACTGAATATTGGCAAAAATTTCAGGATCGGCACTTTTCCTGCGCAAGGATTGAGAAGTTCGGGGTATCGAACTGGAGATCGCCTGTAATAATTCCCGCGCCCGGAGGTGTTTGTATGTTACGTCTCTCAATTCGCACAGCACTGTGTCTGGTCATGCTTGTCGTGTCGAGCGTGGACCCGGCCCGGGCTTCGTACATTGATATCCAGATGGTAACGCAAGGCAACCAATGGATTGATAGTAGCGCCAGCACCGGAACAGTGGCGTTATCACAGCGCGGAAATGGCTCGTTCTGCAAGGGGCAAACATCCTACGGTGTGAACAAAGTGTTAACCGAGTCCAGCGGCAACGGAAGCTTTGTGTCTGGCGGAGCAGAGTCAAGCTGGCTGGTGAACTTCAATTTGAGCGGTGCCCCGGTCAATACGCCGGTGCATATCGAGGTGGACATCGCCTACGATTTTACGATTAATGCCCCCGGAGGCAGCGCCGGATGGGCCCTCATTCTTAACGATGGGAGCCGGGACCATAAGTTTGTGACCTACACCGACGCCTATGGTGCCCTGGACGACCATAGTTTCGATCAACCCGGCGGAGGTGATGACAGTGGCCCGCATGCCGGAATCCTGCGGATCGACTGCCTGTATCATGTACAAAATGGCCTTTCGCTTCGCGTGGCGGTTCAGACCAATTCCGGCGGCGGAGGCGAAGCGATGTGCGATGCGTTTAACACGGCCCGGGTCACCGATGTCATCCTGCCAGAGGGAATCCAGTGGACTTATGCTGACATTTCAGGGAATCCGCTCAATGTCCATTCGGCACAAGCCGTGCCGGAACTTTCCTCGCTCTTCCTATTGAGTACCTGCGGATTCACACTGATGTTGTGTCGCGTGCTCGCCCGCGGAGGACAGCGCGGACATTCTGCAGCCAGGCAGTAACGAGCGTGGAACGTGGAATCAGGCGGCAAGCGCGGGTGACGCGTGCCGCGATTGAAGCGCGGACCGGCGGAAGCACTGCGGGTTGGCAACCAGCGGGCGAGAGGGCACGATGAGAGGCGATCGGATTTTTACGCCGAGACGTGGCTAAACACTCGAATTCGTGCGACTGGCGACGTCATGATACAGCTGCCGAGTAGCCGACGGAAAGTGATCGCAGGGCTGATTCATCGGACTGAATTCCGCAACCGTGTCGCGTAAATCGTTGGGTCGCCAAGGCTGGGTGTGTGGGAGGCGTTGACTGAGGGCTGATGACCGGGGATTACTGGCGGGAGCGGTGCGCTGACAAGTTGGAAACTTATCCCACGGAGGTCTGGCGGACAGTCGATTTGCGGTTTCAGCCGGTGTTTGGGAGCGACGCGGAGACCGCCGGGCTAAACCCGGGCGGCTCGCTGGCGGTGCTTGATCGCGAGGCGGCGAGACGTGCGTAACCCCCCGCGATGCCCCCCCCCTTCGTTAGGGGGAGATTCGTCGTGACTGTTGGCGGCGCGGCGGGGCTGGCGGGTGGCCACGTTTGTCGCAGCTGCCGATTGCGGTGCCTTGACGCGTGCGTGCTGACAAGGAGTCGGGGAACTGACAAGGATACGAAGTCGTCGGCGCGGCTGATGTCACGCGGGATTGTTGTCAGCATCCATTTGAATCGACGACACCCGCGACAGGGCCCTTTTCGGTGTGCCGTCGCGAAAGAAGTTACACCACGGCTCGCTCACTCACGGCCCGGGTTGCCGGGGCCAGACGGCTTGCAGTTCGCGCTCATTGACGCGGTAGATGACGGTGCCTTCGCGATCGTCACGCCATTGCTCGGCCAGTAAATTGGGATGGCGGGTTCGTACGGTCGCCAGGGAATCACGAGCCAGTTGCACCAGAATGTTGGGGGACCGGCTCACCTGCAGCATCACGAGTTTCGTTCGCGACACGGCCAGCATTTGCAGAATACTGTCGGGTTCCACCACAAATCCCCCGGCGGAACCATAAATCGGCGCTACATCCGGAATCGCAAACAACACCGCCTTCCGCCCCGTGTAGAGAAAACACTTGGGATCATCCAGCGACGCGACAACATCCTCTGGTTGTGAATTCTCGCGAATCCACCGATAACGCTCTGTGCGTACGGGAGCGCGTGCCGTGACGATCTGGTCGACGGCCGAAAACCCCGCCAACACCAGTACGAGGACCGCCCCCAGGCCGGCCAGCGGAAGCCCGATCGCGGGCGACTGAAACCAACCCGTGCGGACCATCCCCAGGCGCGAGGCCGCCAGCACCAGAGGCAGCACGGGGACAAAAAAGCGCGGCGGCGACGGAAATGGCCAGTACAAAATCACCAGCAGGTAACAGACCAGGTACAGCGCCCAGATATCGGGGGTCTTCGACCACACACGCCCCGCCAATCCCACGATGGCCAGCAAGACACCCACAATTCCGGCCAGCAGGACCCCCAGCAACGGCCATTCGATGAACGGCCCTTCGGGCAGTGCGTCGATTTGCGATGGCACCAGCGTGCCCGACAACCCGGCAAATGTCGACCCCAGGTTCTTAATTGGCACCCATACCAGAAAACGCGGCCCCACGTCGGCGATGGCGTGCCGAAACCAGTCGCCATACCCCACATAATATTCGTAAGCTCGATCAACCTGACTGGCCGGAGCTTCCCACAGCTTGATCGGAATCACGACCAGCACGATTCCGAGAGCTACCTGCAGCGCCACCCGCCCCTTTCGCCGCCAGACCAGGCCGACCAGCAAAGCCACGACGAGCGCAATGCCTACTGAACGGGTCCACCAGGCAGTCGCCGCCAGCAGGCCACTGGCCACCCCCCACCAGGGCGAGGCTGACGGACGGAGTGCCCGTTCGACCAGCAGCAGAGCCAGCAGACTGAAGACTCCAAACACGAGTTCCGACATCACGCTGTTGGCCAACTCGGCGGTGGCGGGGGCGAGGGCACAGATCGTGACCATCACCACGGCCGCACGCGGGCTGATACCAGAAACTTCCCGCAGTACCCGATACGACAACGCCAGAAACACTGCGCCTGCCAGCAGCGACACGCACTTCATAGGCACAATGTTTGCGGGAAAATCGGGCCAGACTCGCCAGATCACCGATAAAATCGCCGGGAATACCACAGGATATTTCTGCTGCACCGGTTCGTCCGGCAGACTGATAATCCGGTATTCCCCGGTCTCCGCCAGCGATTTCGCCGTGACTGCGTAGATGCCGTCGTCGTGAACCTTGCCGAACTCCGCTTCCGAGAGCG
>JAFEBR010000916.1 GCA_018242565.1 Planctomycetota bacterium
CGCCCGTAGGTCGGCGGTCTCGCGTTCCGGATCGGAAACAGATATGGTCGGCCGCGTCTCCCCAGGGGGCGGACACGGTGTTGAGATGGGACCGTCGGGGCCGGTGCTGGGACGACAACACAGAAGCAACTCAGCGATCACGCGATCGAGTGATTGGCCGGCGATGAGTTGCATCGAATAAAAGCCGATGTGTTCGTCGAAACCGACGTCGAAGACCGGCACGATATTGGTATGGTGCAGACAACCGGCCGCGCGGGCCTCTCGCTGAAATCGCTGCACCGCACGGTGGTCGTGTCCAAACGATTTCTGCAAGACCTTGAGGGCCACCGACCTCCCCAGGGAAATCTGGACGGCTTCATAGACGACTCCCATGCCGCCGCGGCCGATTTCGCGGACGATGCGGTAATCGCGAATTTCAGGGAGACCGTGGCCTGCGGCGGGACTGGAAGTGTCCGTGGGGGGCACTTCCTGCTGCAGTTTCAATTGCAGGGCCGCCGGAATCTCGAGAAAGGAACCGGCCACCGAGTTGGACTTCAGCAATGCGGCGACCTGGTTCCGCAAGGTGACATTTCCCTGACAGGCCTGGTCTAAAAACTCATCGCGGGCGACCGGATTGTCAAATTTCAACGCGGCCTCAAACAGGCTCTGCAGAGTCATGGCGAAAGGGCTCGCAGGGTTTGCATCGAATCTTCAACGCGAAATCTGGTCATGCAGCCACGCCTTGGCGAAAACCCATTTTCGATCGGCACTGCGTGGGGAGATCTTCAGCACTTCGGCACTCTCCGCGAGGGTTAAACCCGCGAAGTAGCGGAGTTGCACCAGCTCAGCCGCAGTGGGATCTTCGCTGGCCAGCCGATTGAGCGCATCGTCCAGTGCCAGGACATCCTCCCGGAGTTCGGGCATTTCGATGGCAATCGGCTGGGGCGCACCATTCTCGAGTGTCTCCAAGGCCTGGCGACGTTGCTTGCGGCGCGCGTTTTCGACCATGATGCGCCGCATGGCCTGGGCCGCCGCGGCAAAGAAGTGTCCCCGGCTATTCCATTTCGTCGGACTGTTCACATCGACCAGCCGCATAAAGGCTTCGTGGACCAGGGCTGTGGCCTGCAGGGTTTGCCCAGATCGTTCTCGCGACATCAGCACCGCGGCGAGTTTCCGCAGTTCATCGTAAACAAGCGGAAGGAGTTCGTGCGCGGCCGAGGGGTCGCCGGAAAACATCCTGGATAGCGTGCTGGTGACGTTATTCATCGAATGAGGGGAGCTTGGCCAGAGGAAACAGGCCCAACGATTGAAGAGTCTGTTCAACCGTGAAACAACGGATCCGAGTGGGATCGTTGCCGAGGCTTAGTATGCGCAGTCTGTTGTGTGTTGTAAAGATGATTCAAGCAAGATTTGCTCTGGCCCGTCGCGGAAGTGCCACCCAGGGCGCAGGAATGGTCCAACCGCTCTGCCGTCACGGTCTGCCACGGCCCACGCCGCACAGTGCCTGGCGTCGCACACGGCCCGAGTCCCCAGGGGGCGACACACAGACTATCGTTAAAATTCGACGCGATCGGCGCTCAGATCTGGGGAAATTTCTGGGAAATCTTGAAAAATCGGCATTTTTTAGAAAATTCCTGGCGAAGTTTTCTAACTCATGTCGCACTGAATACGGACGCTGTTGTGTCCATTGGTTCCAGTGCGGCTTTTGCTGCCGTGGAAATTGTGCGCCGGAATTTTCGGTTCGCGGTTGGGCCGTGGTGCAGTTCGCGCGGCCAGATGGCCGAAGGTGCGCACCGAATCGGGCGTGACGGCAAACTGGGTGGCTGATTTGATCTGCCGCGCGATGTGTCGGTGTCGAGTCCGTTATTGCGCGGTGCCTCGACTGCCATGGGCTTGGCACAACCGATCTGTGTTGTGGGAATGCGCCGTGTCGTCCCTCTGCACAGCGGAGTTGGTTCTCTGGCACGTGGAACTTTCCCCGTGGGATGGCTGATCCAGCGCTGATTTCGGACGCGAGCCCGACGGTCAGTTTTGATGTCCCCGTGGGCGACAACGCTCGTTCGTGGACGCCTCAAGGCCGCGAGGCCGTGCGATCGCGCAGGGGAACCAAGCGAGGACGTACCGCGATCGAAAGTCAGTTCTCAGCATTGCGTGAACTGGCGCCAGCGGTGCCGTGGGGCAGGGAGCCTTGGCGGATCAATGCAATTGATCGGCCCTTGAGCGCCAGCGCATGCCGCATTTCGGGCAGCGGATCTGCATCACTTCAGGAGCGGCGGCAATGCCCCGGGACTTCAGTTTTTCTTGAGCTTTCTCAAGAAAGTTCTTTTTGACGAACGGGCGATCGGACTTGGCTTCCATCATGCCTTCGAAAGCACACTGCGCATTCCGACACTTCAGACGGTGTTGGGACATAACCCAGTCTCCTGCTGCAAAGTCGGCCGGCAAATGCGGCTGTTGGTTACGGTGTAACTTCCCGGGGCCAACTTTGCAGAGGAACATGGCGGCGAGTTATACGTCTGTATTCTCGTACACTTCGCGCAGAATAGCCAGAAAAATCCGGTCGGCGCACGCACTTCTGTCAAAATACTGCCATCCGCCTAAACTCCTGCGTCAGCAGTGGCGGGTCAGCGAACGAACCGAATCGATGACTGTTCTCTGGCGAATCGCGTGCGGACCGGTCTTGCTGTCGGCGGTTTGGGAACGGCTGTTGTGGGGGGCTGTGGCGACAGAAGCGACGATGATCACGGGACGATCACTATGGGTCTGCTTCGCAAAATGTCGAGGACCATACGAAGTCGTTGGACGCTGGGAATTCTGCCTGTCGGCGCGGTGCAGCGCGTCGGCAGGCGCCTGCGGTTGGGTGATCAGAGGCCGAGATGAGAAATATTCCCGGCGCAGGGCACTTCCCCTCAGCGCGGCGTGACGCCTGCGGCCCCAGCGCGGCGATATAGAATCTGTCCGAAGGTCTGTCTGTGCCGAGAGCGACAAACGTGTCGGCGAATCCGCAGTTGGAATTCGATTGACGCTGACCAGGGCTGCGTCCAGCAGGTTTCCGGGGCGGGCCTCGAATCTCCTTGATGGAAGGAGCCGACTGGCCCGGCTGGTCCGACACGGGGCGTCCAAGTCTCGAAGAGCAGGACGCGCGGGAGCCTGCTAATGAGGCCCTCGGTTGTCGTCTGTCAGTTTGCGGTGGCGGTTGGCCCGCAGACCGCCGCCGAGGAGGACCAGGCCCAGAGCACCGAAGCACGCGAAGGTCGCCGGTTCGGGAACCGCGCTCATTTCGACGTCGAAGGCACCCGAGTTGTTGGGGTATTCTGAGAAATCCATCGTGGCCAGAAACAATCGCGTGGCACCGACCGGCACGACGAACGTTTGCGTCGCGTTCAGGCTAGTGCGTCCATTTCCAATAAAGAACACCTGCTTCAGTTCGGGGAGCAATTCAAGAAAATCTCGCTCGGCAAGCGTTGCGAAAGAGAGCGCCGCGGGAGCTGGCGAGAGGTCAGGCTGATCTGGTCCCAGAAAAATACCGAGGAGCGCATTGATGGGGGCCGTGATATTGGAAATCCCGTTCTCGGATCCTTCATTGAATGGCCCGACATTGGATGCATTTCCCTCCGGTCCATCGGTGCTGCCAAAGTCTCCGTTGCTCACGGTCCCGGTCACGCTGAACAGCAGTCGCTGCCCGGCCACGAGGGGAAAACCGGTGAACTCAACCGGCGACTGGCCAGGCGCGACACTGAAATTGCTCGCCTCGGCACCGTCAGGCATGCCTGCCAGTTTGGGGTCGGACGTTCCCGGGACGATGACCCCGGCTTGGAGGGAGCCAAAGCTGCTCAGTAAGACGAGACTCAGCAAGTGATACTTCATTGTCGGATTTCCTGAAAGTAAAAGAAGGGTTGTCGTGTGCCAGTCGGCAAGGCGCTTTAGAACTTACACGGCCGGTAATTGCCTGCGGGCAGGCCATCGGCGGATCAATAAGAGCATTCCCCCCAGCGCGACCCAGAGTGCTGATGGGGCGGGGACTGCCTGCGGATCAAGGTCGACGCGCACGTTATCCAGGCCCCAGCTTTCGTCGGCGAGGTTTTGGAGCCCATACCCCGAGAATTCGAATCCCACAGTCGAAGCGGAATGTGGGATCAGGAACTGAAGCGTGTAGACCGCATCCGAGTTTGGCGTCCCAAAAAAGATATACCCCAGGGATCCGAAAATCCCGGCTGTGTAGCTGGCCAAATACGGTGATACACCGCCGCCCGGTTCAAACTCTGGATACGAGTCATTTCCCCCACCAAACGTCGTATCCATCAACACGGGGCCACCCACGACCAGCAGTTTCCAATGGTCGGGGCCCACGTAAGCTGGAAAGGTGTTATTGCCATCCCACGATTCGATGATGTAGAGATCAAACGTCAGCCGGACCGCCGAATGGGACGGCAGGTTCGTCAGTGTCAGAGTGCGGCTGTCATTATTTCCTCGCCCGAGAAAGACCTGGCCGGCCGGCGCTGTATCGCGCCCGGGATTATCCCATTCGGGACCGGCCGATGTCTCAAAGTCGTTCTGATAAATCGGACTGCCGCTCACGCTCGTGTTGGCGCAGAGTAAACATAGAATCGCTGGTATCACCCATTGTTGGTGCATCGAGGCGTCTCCGGTCAGGACCCGGTCACTGGCAACGTGGCACACGCCGTGCCTCTTACTGAAGCGAGATCTGGCACCGTCGGCTCACGCCGAATTTGAAAAAAAGTCGCCCGAATGTCGGTTTCCCCGCGCTTGATCGCTACGGGGTGGCCGGGCCAGCGGCCCGTGGCGCCACCAGACGGTACGTAGTTGCGATACGGATCTCATCAAAACGAAACAGGTCAGAGCCACCGAGTCGCATCCGGTCGAAATGCAACGGCCTGATTTCGCAATCGATCTGCGCGTCAGCTGCCACAGGTTCAGTATCGAGGGCCGGATTGAGCCACAACGTCAGCCGATTCTGACCCTGGGCAAACTGCAATCGGATAACGGCAAAAACGGACTCTGTGGTCGGGATCGTGGTCAGCAGTCGCTGCGGCAGTACCAGTCCGGACAGAGCCCAGACGTAAGGGGCGTCGGCGTTCTTCCCGAAGGCGAGGGAGTCGGCACCGTCTGCGTCGGTTCCTGTAAACAAAGCGCAGTTGGCCCAGAGAACCGGATCGCTGGGAGCGGGCTCCAGGCATTCTGCCAGCAGGCTGATCCAGAGGGACGTCTGGGCGCGTCCGAGCATGCCCGATGCTGGATCGACAAGTCCTGCCTGAAGAGCCAATGTCAGATCGAATTGGCGGAATGATGCGGATCCATACGCCGTGCGCACCGCGGCCCCCACGGTGGCCAGGCGTTGGCCGTCGCGATCAATGTACGTCAAGCCGGGCTGGCCGACAGTTTGTGTGGCCCCGGTCCAGTGGTCCTGCCACCCATTGTCTTCCTGGCCCAGTCCCTGCAACGAACCGGGGGGATAATCAAACGCATCGAGAGCGATCAGCAGTTCCGGCGCTGTGGATTTGGTCTGTGCCGAGTCGTCGGCAGAAGTCCGTTTAAGGTCACCTGCGGCTGCAGTTTGAGGAGGCTGGAGCGGGGGCCCTGGATTGCGCACTTTCGCCGGTCCAGCCGGTTCCTGTGACGTACGCCATGGGAACTGTGTCGCAATGCAGGCGAGTGCCACGCTGCCGACGACGAGCACGAGCAACCATTTCCACCGGCGACCGAACGCTGCCAGTGCCCGGAATCGCGACCTGTGGTGAGCCGTCTCGACTCGCTCACCAGCCAGAAACCGGCGAATGTCAGCCGCCAACTCGGTGACCGACTGGTAGCGGTCGGCTACACGTTTTTCGAGCGCTTTCAGCAGAATCGACTCGAGGCTGCCTCGCAGGCTGGGGTCGAGCCGACCGGGGGGCTCCGGAGAGTCTTCGCAAATCGTGCGTAAGGCAGCCGGGACCGATTTTCCTCGTAACGAAAGCGGCAAACTTCCCGTCACCAGTTCATAGGCGACCACGCCGACAGAATAGACATCACTGCGCGAGTCGATCTCCGCCAGTTGGCCGGCAGCCTGTTCTGGACTCATGTAGGGGATCGTACCGATGGCCTGCCCCCATTGGGTCTGCTGCGTAACGGTCGTCATGTCTGCGGCGACGGATCGGGCGATACCGAAATCGAGGATTTTGGGTTGTCCTCGCATGTCCACGAGAATATTTGCCGGTTTCAGGTCTCGATGGATGATGCCGCGGTCGTGGGCATGTTGCAGGGCCTCGCAGACCAGGACGATCAGTTTCAGGCGGTCGGCGGTCGAGAGGTCGTGCAATGCGGCGTAATCGGTCAAGCGCTCGCCATCGATGTACTCCATGGCAAGATACTGGCACGGTCCATCTGTCTCGGACAATGGTCCGAAGTCGTAGATCGCCGCGATCCCCGGATGCTGCAGGCGGGCCAGCACCCGGGCTTCGAGTTGGAACCGGCGCTGCGCACTCTGGCCGCCGGCACCGAGTTTCAGGACCTTGATGGCGGCGATATGCCGGCTGACCGTGTGTTCGGCTTCGTAGACCGCCGCCATGCCTCCGGTTGCGATCAGTCGGCGAAGACGGTAGGGGCCGGCCATTTCCGGCATCGGCTGCGATGGGTTGTCCGCAGGGGCGGCACCCGGGGTTTGCCGCCAAAGGGCGCTCCAGGTGCGGCCTCGCTCGATGAGTTCGCGTTCGCGATCTGAGTCGGCGAGTTCCGCATTGCCATTCGCAGGGGATTCAGGGTCCATGTCCTTCAAGCGAATTCCTGAGTTCGCACTCACGCAGGAATCGGCACCTCAGGGCGCAGAAGCCCACGTGGAAAAATGACACGCTGGATTACTCGAAAATCCGGCGAAGATGCCGATGGGCTCGCGCCCGCCTCATGTAGACGGCACCTTCAGAACATTGCAGAATTCTGGCGACCTCGGCGGCCGGAGTGCCTTCCATGTCATAAAGTTCAACGACCCGTCGATAAACATCGGGAAGTTGGTTGATCGCCTCGGTTACGGCGATCCGCATCTCGTTCCGCACGGCATGTCCGCTGGGAGGGGTGGCCGAGTCCGCCAGCAACGCCAGAAAATCATGGCCGGCGGCATCACTGTGGTTGTTGTGGATCGCCCGGCCATTGACCCCGCTGCGGCGAACGGCTTGCAGGCCGCGAATGGCGTCGAGCAGATTATTCTTGGCGATTCGATACAGCCAGTTTTCGAAGGAATTCTCGGAGGCAAAACTGCCGATCTGCAAGAACGCTTCGGAATAGGCTTCCTGCATGACATCGTCTTCGTCGATGAGCGATCGGAACTGTGTCCCGATCAATGGGCGAATGCGCGAGCGTACGCGCGGCCCGATCTCCTGCAGGAGGGCCGCCATCGCATCGTTCGAGCCGGCACGTGCCTGGGTCAGCAAGTCCTGAAAATCGAGCGTCATAGCGGTTTCCGGAAACCAGACAGTAGCGAGTCATTCACTCGCGACACTGGAATGCGACAGCGAGTGCGCTCCACCAGGTCGAGATGCCGTCCAGGAGCGCCACTCTTATTGTAAGAACTCAGCGTCTCGTTGGCGACCGAGTAATCTTCAACTAGAATATTAGGTGGTGTCATGGACGATAGCGGCTGCACTAGGGACGGCGAGAACTTTCTGTCCAGCGCGCCGACCTTGTCTGCGGGC
>JAFEBR010000917.1 GCA_018242565.1 Planctomycetota bacterium
ACAACAACGGACTCGGCAGAAGAAGCGGGATGCCCCTTTCGTCGATTCTGGGCCACGGGAGACAGAAGATCAAGCGGGCGGTCGATCGCGCATATCAGCGCTTCGCAAACAGGACGGTTGCCCTGCAATTCGCAAGGTGACCCGTCGCTGATAATGAAAGCAAAACCTGCATCGCCCGATCGAGATGCGAGGCATCCATCCGACCGGTTTTCCGGTAGAATACATCGATCGATTGGTGCACTCCCCCGCGCGACTCGGCATGATTCCGCCTCGTGGCCCCAGGTGCACAGACAGGAATGGCAGACATGTCACCCGTTGAGCCTGAACCACACGAACCGCGTTCTCGCCAGAGAGTCCGTTGGATTCGAGGCGCCGGCATCGGCCTCGCGGCGGGGTTGGCCTGCGGGCTCGGTCTCTCGATCTGGCAGGCACTCGATTCTGAGTTGGGACAGCGACTGGCCAATGGCCTGGGGGCGATGCTGTGGCTCGGGCCCACGGTTCTGGTCGGCTTCGGTGTGTTCGTTTGGCTGGTCACCTGTTCCAGGATCAATCGGCGAACGCGAATCCGACTCGGAGCCACGGGTCTGACGCTCGCCATCGCGGCGTGCGTGCTCTTCCGGTTCGACAGTTTCTCAGGGGACTTGTTTCCCCAATTCACATGGCGCTGGTCACACGCCGCAGGGCAGCTAAGTCTGCGCACGCCTCCAAGCTCTGAAGCCGAAAAGCATCCGCAACTGCCAGAGAGTCCGCCAGAAGCCTCACTCGCGATGGCGTCGGACAGTGACTATCCAGGTTTTCTGGGTCCCAATCGAACGGGCGTTGTTGCCGGTCCCCGCTTGGCACGCGACTGGAATCGGCAACCACCGCGAGCACTCTGGCAACATTCCGTGGGACTGGGGTGGTCGGGGTTCGCCGTCATGGGACACCACGCAGTCACCCAGGAACAACGTGGTCCAGAGGAATGCGTGGTCGCCTACGATTTGCGAACCGGCCGGGAACTCTGGGTCCATCGCGACGAAACGTTGTTTACCGGGTCGGGGGTCCATGGCGATGGGCCACGAGCCACCCCCATGCTGTATCAGGGGCGGGTCTACGCCTTGGGAGCCACCGGCTACTTCAATTGCCTCGAACTGCTCACGGGGCGCCAACTCTGGCAGCATCAAGTGCTGCCCCATCCCGAGACAGACAATCTGCAGTGGGGCATGGCGGGATCACCGCTCATCGTCGGCCAGCAGGTCATTATCGCACCGGGACTCAAACCTGGTCGCTCCGTCATGGCTTTTGATCAGGAGTCCGGGAGACTGGCCTGGTCAGCCGGAGATGCCCCGGCGGCCTACAGTTCCCCCCAGGCGTCGCAGTTGGATGGACAGAACCAGATTCTCATCTTTAACGGCGCCGGCCTGTCGGCACACGCCCCCGACGATGGGCATGTGCTCTGGACCTTTCCCTGGGTCACCCAGGGGGTCAGCATGGTGAATGTTGCCCAGCCATTGGTGCTGAGTCGCTCGGTCCTGGGGGCAGAGCATGACGCCTTCCTGATTTCATCAGGATATAGCCAAGGCTGTGCTCTGCTCTCGATTCAGACTGAGCAACCGTCCATGCAGGTTACCGAACTGTGGCGTAATAAATCCTTGAAATCCAAATTCTCGAACATGGTCGCTCTGGACGAGTTCGTCTACGGCCTCGACGACGGCATTCTGGTCTGCCTCGAGGCCCGCACCGGGAAACGTCGCTGGAAAGGAGGACGGTACGGGCATGGCCAACTGCTGCTCGTGGCCGACTTGTTGCTGGTGCAGACTGAGTCGGGCGACGTGGCACTCGTTGCGCCGGATCCGAAAGCCTTCCAGGAATTAGGGACGTTCGCCGCTTTACCCAGTAAGACCTGGAACCACCCTGCGCTGGCCGGAAATCTGCTGCTCGTGCGGAATGACCGAATCGCTGCCTGTTACGAACTTCCGGTGGCGGAAGACTCTGAGTAGCCACTCAACATCGGATCGATCGGGCACAAGATCGACACGAAATAGATAAGACTTTGCAGCCTGGAAAAGCTGTTTTCACCGGGCGCCAAATGTTGGCAGGACGTGGTCCGTTCGGCTCCCGCAAAACGCCAGTCTGGCACACAGAGGCAAGTCGCAAACAGCACACGGGTAATCACTTGCGCATACACTGCGGCTCGCCCTTCGCAGGGCCAATTCTTGAGCTGAAAGGTGGGTACGAGCCAAGTCGCATGGGAAACACGTGCAGGCTCTGTATCGGGGAATTCTTGATTCTTGAATCTTCGTCGGGAATTGAGACGGTCTTCTTTAGACTCACGTCCGCATATGCCGATAGCAACGATTAGGCAGACTTTTCCGACAAGAAATATTCGCCGGACATTGAGACGGACAGGTACGTAATCGCAGAACTGGGCAATCGCCATGATGCCGAAATCCAATGCTTCACCGCCGCGCCAACGGACCTGGGGGTCCCTGTGCGTCCTGGGAGTGGCGGCGGCCTGCGTGTGCATCACCTCGGCAGGATTCGCCTTTTCTGATCCCGAGCAACCGGGTGCGCCACCCACTTCGGTACCTCTGCCGGAACCTCTGATCAGTGGCTTCCAACCGCACCTGCCTGTGGTTCCGCAAAAACTGTCCGCTCCGCGAGAGCGCTCTGGAAAAAACACATCCTTTGTCGACAGCATCAGTCGCAATGACGCCATGTTCGAAGTCGTACTCGGACAAGGTCGTATGCTGCTCCTCAAAGAAGACCTGGCGGAACCCGAGGCGGGAGGCAAATCAGGCCAGGCCTTGATTGCCGTCGGCAACCCCGGTGTGGCCGATTTTGAAATCCTGGGAACGCGACAGATTCGCGTGGTCGGCAAGAAGATTGGCACGACCGATCTGGTCGTCACCACGGCCAACCAGAAGACGATCAGTTTTGAAGTGCATGTGGTTTACGACCTGCAACTCCTGCAGGTGCGTGTGCAGGAACTGTTCCCCGACGCCCATGTGCGGATTGCCCAACTGGGGCAGAACCTTGTCGTCGAAGGCCAGGCCCGCGACGCCGTGCAGATCCGTAACATCGTGCAACTCGTTCGCCAGGGGGTGATCAGCGAACTCCCCCAGACTACCGGATCGACTTCGGGCGGGGCCGCGGGAAACGCCGGTTCGCCGAGCAGTTCACCACTCGATGTCACTGCCGCGGCAGGTTCGGGAACAGGCGAATCGCAAGGCCCTGAAGTCATCAATCTGCTGCGCGTCCCCGGACCGCAGCAGGTCATGCTGAAAGTGCAGATCGCCGAGTTGAACCGCACGGCGATGCGTCAATTGGGGGCCGACTTTCTGTTCACTCCGGGAGGCAACATCTTCGGCACACGATTGACGGGGGTCACGACGGGAACTTCGACGGCGACCAATGGCGGCCTGTTGGGTTCAATCACCACCGCCGCGACCAGTGGATCGCCCACGACTGTGTTTGGCATTTTTCATTCGTCAGGCGTGCAGGGCATGATCAGCGCGCTGCGTGAGAATTCATTGCTGAAAATCCTGGCGGAACCGAACCTGGTGGCCATGAACGGGCATGAAGCCCGCTTCCTGGCCGGGGGAGAATTTCCCGTTCCCGTGCCACAATCGGGGGCCGGGGGCGGTCCCGCGACGATCACGGTGCAATACAAAAAATTCGGTGTGCAACTGGCATTCGTTCCCTTCATTCTGGATGGAGACACGATTCGGTTGACCGTCGATCCGGAAGTCAGCTCGGTGGACTTTGCGCTGGGAATTGAACTTTCGGGTACGCGGGTCCCGGGGCTCAACACACGCAATGCCCATACGGTTGTCGAAATGCGGGAAGGTCAGACGCTGGCCATGGCCGGCCTGATGCAGGTCGCCATCAGCAACGAAACCAAGCGAATCCCCGGATTGGGCGATTTGCCCTACATCGGCCCCTTTTTCAGCAACAACACCGGCCAACGCCTTGAAAAAGAACTGGTCGTCCTGGTGACTCCTTTCCTGGTCGAAGCCATGAACCCCGAAGAAGTTCCGCCGCGGCCCGGCGACGAGGTCCTGGAGCCGAACGATCTGGAATTCTACCTGTTGGGACGGCTGCAGGGACGAACGGGGGACGTAACTGTCCGCTCCACGACGAATTCCGATGATCCGCTCGGGTTTGTCCAGCGCATGAAACTTGAATGCCGCAATATCCAGGGGCCCAGCGGTTACACGGAATAACTTCGAGAGGGGTTGACTGATGCTTGAAGCGAAACACCATTGGATGCTCGTGGGTGGCTTGTTCCTGGCGGCGGCGGCTGGAGAGCCGACCCGGGCTGAGAACCCCCGCCTGCCCGGACTCCCTGCCTCGATGGTCGAACCGGTTCCGGCGCCCGCGACAGGGGCAACACGCCCGGCTGGTGTCGTCGCCCCCGCGCCCGCCCCGGAAGCCATGGTCGAGATGCCCTATTGTCGTCCGCGCCGTGTGGGGCCGCTGGCGCGCTGGCATGCCAACTGCAAAGCCCGAGCGCAGGAAAAATACTGGGGCTACCCGGAAGAATTCGAAGACGCGCCTCTGGGACTCATGGTCAATTCGCATTACTCGGCGGCCATCGCTCGCGGGCAGGAAGCACGCATGGTGCTGTGGCAGTACGATTTCGTGGCCGGTTCGAGCGAACTGAAACCCCGAGGCCGCGGACAACTGGCCCGTATGACCCAGTGGCTGGCTGTCAACCAGTTTCCCATCTGCATTGAACCCACGCCCTACGCTCCTGAACTGGCGGAAGCCCGTCGGCAGGTGGTCTGGCATGAATTGTCGCTCGGACCGTGTCCCGTGGGACTCGATCGGGTCGTCGTGGGACTTCCCGGAGGCTATGGCCTGGAAACAGCCGACGCGCTGGTGATTGATCGCAATCGCGTGTCGCAAACACTCAGTCGGGGCGCTGCGGCCCTCGGCGGTTCTGGCAGTGGATCGGGTTCGGGGAGCGGGACGAGCAGCAGTGCGGGAGGTGCAGGTTCCAGCATGTCATCCGGCAGTTCGGGGCGTTGAAACGGGGTGGACCTGCTGACTCATCA
This sequence comes from Planctomycetota bacterium, assembly GCA_018242565.1. GTDB lineage: Bacteria > Planctomycetota > Planctomycetia > Planctomycetales > Planctomycetaceae > JACQFH01. The sequence continues at coordinate 5,040 of JAFEBR010000917.1, forward strand.
GCCGGGGCCGAAGGAAGTCATCATGCGAATTTCACTTTCTGTCGCAGTGGTATGTGCCCTGATCGGCCTCGCGTGCAGCCTGGCTGGCTGTCAGTTTACAGAGTCGTTTCGCGAGCGCAGCCTGGCACGTAAGGCCGCCTCGGGAGAGGATTCGGCCCAACTGACTCCCCGACAGGCCGCTGACGCGAAAATCTCGCTGGCCCGCTCGCTCGAGCAGCGTGGGGAAACCGACCGGGCTCTCGAAGCCTATCGGGAAATTCTCGACAAAGACTCGAAACAGTGGGCTGCCTGCTGGCGGTTGGCAGTTTTGAGTGATCGGCGCGGCAACATTCAGGAATCGGAAGGCTACTACCGTCGCGCCTTGAAAGCCGAGTCCAAGAACGCCGACCTGCAGTGCGACTACGGTTACAGCCTGTATCTGCAACGGCGCTGGGCCGAATCGGAAGAGCATCTGCGACAGGCCATCGCCCTGAAGTCGTCGCACCGTCGGGCGCACAATAACCTGGGCATGCTTTTGGCGCAGACCGAACGATATCAGGAATCGCTGGCCGAGTTCCGCAAATCGGGCTGTGCCGAAGCGGAGGCCGAGGCCAACCTGGCGTTCGTGTTGACATTGAACCGTCGCTGGGACGAGGCCCGCGAACATTACCAGTTGGCTCTCGCGGCCAATCCCGAATCGACATCGGCCAAAACAGGACTCGAAAAACTCGAACAGATCGTGGCTCGGGCGAACCAGCCTGCGAACGACGTGGTGCTGGCAGGACACGAACGGCCCGCCAAGCCCCAACCCCTGTCGCGGTCTGCCGAGTCGACGTCAGTGAATCGCTCGGCACCGGCCAAATGAGCTTCTCGTCGCGCACCGGAGAACACACCATGTCGACTCTGCCACAACTGCTGGAAGTTGACACGGTCGAGGCACCGGCTGCTCCCAAGAATCTCGATGAGACCGGAGTCGCTCCCGAATTCCTGTTTGACCTGACAGTCAAGATCGCCTGCACCCGGGTGCAATTCACGACAGACTAGGTGGCGCAGAAACTGCAGTTGCCAGTGCCGCTGGTGGGGCCCATTCTCGAGGAGCTTCGCAAGGACCAGTTTCTGGATGTACTCGGCGCCGCAGGCCCGCTGGGGTATCGCTACTCGGTTTCGGCCCGTGGCCGTGAGTACGCCGATCGCGTGGCGCAAGTGTGCGGATACGTGGGGCCGGTCCCCGTCTCGCTCGAAGCTTACCGGGCCCTGCTGAACTGGCAGCAAGAACGTTTTCCGGCCATCACCCCGGCTGATGTTGAGCCAGTCCTGAACGGGCTTGTCTTGCCGCCATCTGTCGAACAGGTGGCAGGCATGGCACTGGCCTCGGGGCGAAGCCTGTTCATTTCAGGTTCACCGGGGAACGGAAAAACGGCACTGGCCCGCCGACTGCACACCGCACTGCGTGGCGACCTGTGGATTCCGTACAGCATTGCCGTCGATGACACTCTCATTCGGGTATTTGATCCGCAGTGTCATACTCTGGCGGATTTTGCCCCGCCTCAGCCGTGGCTGATCGATCAACGCTGGGTGAGAATCCGGCGACCGCTGATCGTCGTGGGGGGCGAGTTGACCATTGAAGCTCTCGACCTGGCTTATCACCCGGCACAGCGGTATTACGAGGCCCCCGCCCACCTCAAAAGCAATGGAGGCGTACTGCTGATCGACGACTTTGGTCGACAGCGCGTGGCTCCGTTCCAACTGCTCAATCGGTGGATCATTCCGCTGGAACAGCAGATTGACTATCTGACGCTGCATGACGGACAGAAAATCGAAGTTCCCTTCCTGCAAATGCTTATTTTTGCCACGAACCTCAATCCGCAGGAAGTGACCGACCCTGCCTTTTTGCGCCGCATGGGATATCGCCTGTGGTTGTCGGGCCCTTCCACCGAGGCGTATGCCAACATCTTCCGCAGTTATGCCGCCAGCGTAGGGATGACCTGCGACGCCAGCCTGCTGCCGCACGTGTTGGCCCGCTATCAACACGAAGGGCGTGAACTGCGGGGCTGTGAACCCCGCGACCTGATCGAACGGGCCCGCGATTATTGTCGGTTCCAGGGGAAACCCGAGGTACTGGATCAGACGACGCTCGACATTGCCTGGAACGGGTATTTCGGCACATAGTCACGATCAACTTCGGCGTTGCACCGTTTGCCATATACTATTCGACCAGAAACACCTGCTGACTGTTCGCTCCCGGTTGTCCCGCGTGATCGATTATCAGATTGCCATTGCCCGAAAAACTCGATTGCCCGACGATAAACTGCGCGTTGAAAGTGCCGTTGCCGGTCAGATTCAGAGTGGCCCACTTCGCATACACGGTCCCTTTCAGGATATCCGCAGCACCATTTCCAGAGAGTGAGATTGGCTGCGTATTTAACCGCCGCTGATACACCACCATCCCCGCAAAGGGACTCGCACTATTGGCATACGGCGTGAGATTCAGTGTTCCATTGCCGGTCAGTGATATGGCACCAAAAGTCGCGCTTCCACTGGCCGGCGGCGCCGTATTCGCGTCGCCTGAATCGGGTAGCCCTGTACCGACATTGTAATCACTGCCCGTGTTGTAGATCATGACGCCGGCCCCATTGACGGAGGCATTCCCGGAAATGGACAACCCTCCGCCTTTAATCACGTAGATTCCAGGATTCATCGTGACGGTCGAATTCGCCGACAGGTCGATCGAGTTATAGACTCCGGGAAATAACGTCACACTGCTGTTCCCCGACAATTTGATATTGCCGTAGTTCGTGGCCACGGCTCCATTGGCTGTCGTCGGGGCGGGCATGTACTGCAATGGATCAGGCTGCATGGCCACTCCCGCATGCAAAGGACTCGGACCGTTGGCGTTGTAGTTGACGATCTTCGCTGGATTGTTGACCCCTCCGACCGATTCCACATCGAGGGCCGCGAGTGTGCCATTGCCTGAAGTCGTGATGGCATTACCGCCGTACCCGGTTATGACTGGCTGCCCATTCTGATTGAGCCCGCCTCCGTGCGAATTGTCCACCACCGTACCATTCACCTTTAACATACCATTCCCAGAGAGATTGATGCCTGGAATGGCATTCGAATTAGTCGTCATCACTCCCACGGCAATTGAATTGCCTTCGACTCCGGCGACCGCGCGGGCGGCAACCGACTGTGTTCGCCCCACCCCCAGCACAGGGACAAACCGCATGATGACATGGGATGACACCAGTGCTTCGGCGTATTTTGAATCTCCGACGTGCGGCCCGGTGGTGGGCGGAATATTGATCGTCACCGTCGCGTCCGCCAGGCCATTGTAGGTCTGTACGAACGTCGTTCCCGTAGTCCTCGCGGTGCTGCTGGTAGTCCCTTGCAGCAGATCCATGGCGGCCGCTCCTGCTGCGGCGTCGGCGGCGTTTTGAACCTGCCGATGTGCGACCATCAACTGACCGGCGTCAATCACCAGCCCCAACAAACCGATCAACGCGACCAGCACAATCGCCGCTACCACCAGGATGGTTCCGCGGCGCCTCTCCTTGATATTGGCCCGTTTCCGTGGTTGGTCAATATGGCGTTGCATGGCAGTCCCTTTCAATGAGAGATGCGCATCGTCGATGACGCTGTATGGACGTAGCTGGAGCGGGTAAAGAAGGCGACGGCGATCGGGCGATAGGTCGTACTGACGGTATAACGCACTCGCTGCTGGAGCGCGTTGCCTCCGTCGATCCATTCGACCTGGATGTTGACACGGCTCAGCGTGAAACCGGCCAGCAGCGGCGCGACGGCCTGCGCATAGGCACTGCCGTCACTCGCCGTGCCGCTGTAGGTCGCCGGTCCCCAGGTTCCCATCGCGGCGGGTGCCAGGGCACCGTGTACTGACGCCACGCGGGCCCCGGTCCGGGCCGCTTCCGACAAAACGTTGTAGCGAAAGACGGCCAATCCCAGATCCACCGTCCCCAGAATCAACAGCAGGAACACCGCCAGCACGATTGCAGTTTCGACCAACGTCGCACCGCGGCGGTTCGCAACTCCCGTGCTTTTCGGGACAAGACCGCTTCGTGGCGGATTGTCCGTCCGTGCTCGCGTCAAACTGAACATGGCAAACTCCTCTCTCCCGCGCGCGGGGTACCATCAGCGCAAGCCTCGCATCACGACCGTTTGCTGCAGGTTGAACGAATTGGGAATCCATCCCCAGGTCGTCAACGTGTGGAATGGATACGCCACCTGCACGCTCACACGGCGCAGTCCGTTCGACTCAGTCGCCGTGTTGACCGTGACGGTTAACAGACTGCTGTCGAACCCGCTCATCTGACTGAACTCATCGACAGCGGCCTGGGTGATTCCGGCCTGCCAGGGCCCCGGGTTGTTGGCATCGCAGGTGTTCATGCTGCCGTATTCAGCGCCGCTGCGCGCCGCATTCGCGACGGCCACGGCCGTGTAACTGAACCGGCCGAAATCGGTCATTCCCAGCAGCGCCACGAGCAGCACCGGCAGAACGATGGCGAATTCAATGGCTGCCGCTCCACGTCGAAGGTTGCGACGACGCATTTCATTCTGGTGAGCGGTGACTTTCATGTTAAATCCCCTGCAGTAGTAAGCCGACCAGCGGCCTCGACACTCAATGTTGCATGCTGCCCAGGACCTTCAGCAATTGAATCGCCGCCGGCCCTAGAATGATGATCAGGATCGACGGAAAAATGAAAATC
>JAFEBR010000918.1 GCA_018242565.1 Planctomycetota bacterium
TCAAAGTGTCCGAGACCGTGCCAGCCCGTAAAGTGTTTGCCGTTGAACAGGACGGTGAAGCCTTCCGGCGCTTTCGGAGCATCCGCGGCCTGGACCGTGCCGGCAGCGAACAACGCCGCAAAGGTGAGAACGGATACACAACAGATGCGCGTCAGCAAAGCAGGTCTCCTTATCAATTTCATCGCAGGAAAGGTCAATCAATTGCCTGAACAGGCCATCGTAACAATCGACACCGGCCGATGCGAGTAATGGGGTTGGTCGGTACGGTCCCTTGTTCGGCGCGGGTCTCCCGACCCCGCCGTGGGCCCGACCGCAGGTCTCCACGAATGGGACATGCACCGTGACCTGCGGAGCGGTTGGCCGAAGCCATGCCGAATTACGCTCCAGCGTTGGATCGACGGAGCGATCCACGACTTTACAGTTTTTGGAAGCGGAGGCGGAGGGCGGTGCTCACGACCGAAAGTGAACTGAAACTCATGGCCACGCTGGCCCAGACGGGGGAGATCATCAAGCCCAGTGTCGGATACAGAATCCCGGCGGCAATCGGCACGCTGGCCGTGTTGTAGACGAACGCCAGAAACAGGTTCTGCCGGATGTTCCGCACCGTCGCCCGGCTCAGGCTGCGAGCCCGGGCAATCCCGCGGAGATCCCCTTTCACCAGCGTAATCCCCGCGGTTTCCAAGGCGACATCCGTCCCCGTTCCCATGGCAATCCCCACCTGAGCCTGCGCGAGGGCCGGTGCGTCATTGACTCCGTCCCCCGCCATCGCCACGACATGTCCGCCCGCCTGCAACCGCTGCACAACCTGCAGCTTCTGGTCGGGCTGCACCCCGGCGATCACTTCGTCGATCCCCAGCTGCCGGGCCACCACCGCCGCGGTGGCGTGGTGATCGCCGGTGACCATCACGATCCGCAGACCGTCAGCCTGCAGCTGGCGAATCGCTTCGGGAGTCGAGGGTTTGATCTGGTCGGCCACTCCGACCAACCCGGCCACGCGCGCGTCGACCGCCAGGATCGGACTCTGCCTGCCTGACTGCCGTGTTTTGCCATTCAGTGGGCGGGCTGCTGCCCGATCACCTTTGACGGCTTGTTCGTCGTCCGCGGTTTCCAGACTGGGCGAACTGACGCCGCCAGACGGCGAGCCGCGTCTTCGGCGATCGCGGCAACATCACCGCCAAAGCGATCGGAAATCTCACGTCGAGTTCGGTGGATTTCCTCAAGCGGTGATTCAATCGGCTGCTGTGTCATCGCCAAGCAACTCCTCTGGTGTACAAATGATTGGAATTGAAATCCCCATGCTTGTCAAGACGCCGTGGATGCGCGGTAAGATCCTGGCATTGGCAATGTGTTTGCAGTTCCACGTCAACAGATATTGAATCCCATGGTGGGCGACAGCCGCGATATGGAGCGCATCGACCTGTGCTTTCGGTGGTAATACCCCAAGCGACATGATCTCATGGGCGATTTCAGGAATCTCGGGCGCGTTCGGCAGCAGCGGAATACCGTCAATTGCGAGTAAGCGGTCTGCCGCAAGAGCCGGGTCGCCCGCAGACACCTCGTCGATGACATACTGTGACACGACGAGTTCGTAGTTGGCTCGCTCGTGATTCCACCAGCGGTGCGTCAGCAACTGGCGAGCAGCCGTCACGACTTGCGAGCTGGGTTTCTGCCGCAGATAGCTGATGATCGACGTTTCGATGTAAACCGTGTCCACCACATCATCCCTTCACGACGAACGATCCAGACGACGTTCCGCACGGCCAGCGAGCCGGCTTGCTACTCGGCCCACTCTTCTAACTCGGCTGCCCGGGACTTAAGTGAATTGGCAACTGACGGTCGTATTCCGTTCATGAATTCTCAAGCAAGTTACGGCCTGCGAGTCTTCACACAAGCACACCAGCGAGGTTCGCGAGAATACTCTCGCCCACCACCGAACAAGCATTCGACCACAGAAGTGTGTTACATCCTTTTCGAACTTTGGCAGCCGAGTTACGGGTTGTCAATGTCCAATGCCGTCGGACAAATCTTTACTCCAGCAACCGTAGCAGGCGTGTTTGGAAGGAGCCGCAAATCAGCGGAAATGAACACAAATGGTCACGCGTTTGATAACGCGTCTCTCTGGGAGAGTCGCGTACGTCGACCTCTCTCTCAGAGCTGCGGATGACATGGGCGGCGTAACGTGAACTATCGCCGGCAAGACTGCGTGGGGGGGCTGCGGAGGAACGGCCTTCATAGCGTCTTAATTCGCAGTCGCAGCGCATTTGCGACGACAGACAACGAGCTGAAACTCATGGCCACGCTGGCCCACACCGGCGAAATCATGATCCCCAGGAACGGATAGAGAATCCCGGCGGCGATCGGCACACTGGCCGTGTTATAGACGAACGCCAGAAACAGGTTCTGCCGGATGTTCCTCACCGTCGCCCGGCTCAGGCTGCGGGCCCGGACAATGCCACGCAGATCGCCTTTGACCAACGTGATGCCGGCCGTTTCCAGCGCCACATCCGTCCCCGTTCCCATGGCGATGCCGACATGGGCCTGCGCGAGGGCCGGTGCGTCATTGACTCCATCACCCGCCATCGCCACGACATGACCGGCCGACTGCAGGCGCTGTACGACCTGCAGTTTCTGGTCGGGCAGCACCCCGGCGATCACCTCGTCGATCCCCAGTTCCTTCGCGACAACCGCCGCAGTGGCGTGGTGGTCGCCGGTGAGCATGACGATCCGCAATCCGTCAGCCTGCAAACGGCGAATGGCTTCCGGGGTCGAGGGTTTGATCTGATCGGCAACACCGATCAGCCCGGCCACGCGAGCATCGACGGCCAGGATCATGACCGTCTGCCCTTGCGACTGCAGCTCGGCGATCCGGTCTTCCCACCGGGTGACCTGCAGTTGCGACTCCACCAGCAGGGCCGGATTACCGAACACCACGTCGCGACCGGCGACCGTACCCGTCACCCCTTTCCCGGGAATCGACTGGAAGTTCTGGACGTCCCCCAGCGACAACTGGCGCTCGGCCGCGGCGCGCACCACAGCCGCAGCCAGCGGATGTTCGCTGGCCCGCTCGATGCTGGCCGCCCAATACAACACTTCGGCGTCCGCAAACCCCGCCATCGGTTCAATGGTCACGACGGCCGGCCGGCCTTCCGTCAGCGTGCCCGTTTTGTCTACGACCAGCACATCGGCTCGCTGCAGCACTTCGAGCGCCTCGGCGTTGCGGAACAGCACTCCCGCCTCGGCACCGCGGCCGATGCCGACGGTAACCGCCATGGGAGTCGCCAGCCCCAGAGCACACGGGCAGGCGATGACCAGCACCGAGACCGCACAGATGACACCATACGCCAGTCGGGCTTCTGATCCCCAGAATGCCCACGACACCACAGTCAGCAGGCTGACGGCGACGACTGCGGGGACGAAGATGCGGGCGACGCCATCCACGAGCTTCTCGATCGGTGCCCGGCTGCGCTGGGCTTCGCCCACCATCCGCACGATCTTTGCCAGCAGCGTGTCACCGCCGACATGTTCCACGCGCACATGGAGCGCCCCATTCCCGTTCAACGTTCCGGCCAGCACGCGGGAGTTGGGCTCTTTATCAATAGGCAGCGACTCGCCGGTGATCATCGACTCGTCGACCGCGGAATGCCCCTCCTCAACGACGGCATCGGCCGGCACTTTTTCACCCGGACGAATGCGAACCAGATCCCCCGGACGCAGATCGTCGATAGGAACATCGACTTCAGTGCCGTGGGCATCGATTCGCCGGGCCGTTTTGGGGGCCAGCTTCAGCAGCGACCGAATGGCCTGCGTGGTCCGCCCGCGGGCTTTCAATTCGAGCACCTGCCCGAGCAGCACCAGCACGGTGACGGTCATGGCCGTGTCGAAATAGGGCATCACTCCGCCGCTATGGCCGCGAAATCCGGCGGGGAAGAGATCGGGAGCGACGACCGCCAGCACACTGTACACCGTGGCAGCTCCCACACCGAGTGCGATCAAGGTGAACATGTTGGGGTTGCCATTGCGGATCGAGGCCCAGCCCCGCACGAAGAACGGCCAGCCACACCAGCCCACGACCACCGCGGTGAGAATCAACTGCAAACCGTTGAGCGACTCCGAGAACTCATGAAACGGGTTTCGCGGCAGCATCTCGGCCATGGCCAGCGCGAAGACCGGAAACCCCAGCAGCAGCGCCAGCCAGAAACGCCGTGTCATATCGACGAGCTCAGGATTTGGACCGTCGTCCAGCGTGATCGTCCGCGGTTCCAGAGCCATCCCGCAGACCGGGCAGGCGGCCGGATGATCGCTCAAGACTTCAGGGCACATCGGGCAGATGTATTCCACCCGGGCTCCCGGCGGGGCCGCGACCGGTGCCGTTTCGGTCATGGGGCTGGCACACGACTCGTATCCGGAGTCTGCCGGGGTCGACAGCGAGCCGAATCCCCCCAGTTGCACCAGTTGGGGCGGTCGCGGCGCGAGATAATGGTCGGGCCGGGCCGAGAACTTCTCGGCACAGTGCCGGCAGCAGAAGTAATAGTCGCGGCCGGCGTGCGACACGGTCGCCGCGGCCCGAGCCGGGTCGACTTTCATGCCGCAGACCGGGTCAATTACCAGCGCAGCTCCCGCGCCGGGTGTTGGATTCGAGTCGGCAGAGTTGGTGGAATGCGCTGACATTTCTTCCACGGTAGGCAAGAGATGCCTGGAGGTCAAAGATGAGGCGGGACCAGAACCGTTCCGTGTGGCTCAGAACGGGGCGTTTCGACGGAATTTCGGGTCGCGACCGGGAACTCGACAGCTCGCAAATTGGGTGGAAATATCCGACTGGCGTCAGTATGCTGATAAACATCCGGCGACAGACTACAGGCCCCGGTGCGGGTCATCGCTGGCAGACTGGCGACCAAATTGTTCAGGAGAGTTCTTATGTCGACCAAGGTAACTCGGGTTCCTCGACGTCGTTTCTTGCAGACTGCACTGTCCGCCGCCGGGGCGGCCGTGGCAGCCCCCATGATCATCCCCAGTTCCGCGCTCGGTCTCGACGGCGCCGTGCCTCCCAGCGAACGCGTGATCTGTGCGGGGATCGGCATTGGTAACCGGGGCACCTACGACCTTGGCTGCTTCCTGGAACAGAAAGACGTGCAATTCGTCGCTTTGTGCGACATTAAGGAAGCCCGCCGCACGTCGGGCAAAAAGAAGATCGACGAAGCCAACGGCAACGACAAATGCGTCACTTACCGTGACTTTCGCGAAGTGCTCGATCGCAAAGACATCGACGCCGTGCTGATCGCCACCGGCCCGAACTGGCACGCGACCGCCGCCATCAACGCGGCCCGCGCCGGTAAAGACATGTACTGCGAAAAGCCCTGTACGAAGAACATCGCTCAGAGCCTGATTCTGGCCGAAGTCATGCGCCGGACGGGTCGCGTGTTCCAGGCGGGTACGCAACGCCGCAACCTGCCTCACTTCGCCTTTGCCTGCGAACTGGCTCGCACGGGCAAGCTCGGCAAACTCAAGAAAGTGTTCGCGCATCCCGCCGGGATGCAGGCCATGACGAGTGGCTGGCTGACTCCGGAAGAATTGCCGAACAAGGACGTCGTGGACTGGGACATGTACCTCGGCCCCGCAGCCTGGCGTCCGTTCAATGCCAAGCAACTCGACGGCTTCAACTTTGAAAAAGGTGGCGGTCTGGTCGGTGGCGGCGTGCTGGAATGGGGTTCGCACTGCGTCGACCTGTGCCAGTGGGCCGTGGGCGATTGCCCGCCCCCCGTCGAATACAACGCCCCGGTCGATGGTCAACTCGTCGCCAAGTACGAATCGGGCGTCGAATTGATTTATCGCGAAAAGGGCTGGATTCCCCTGGGCTCTTGCCCGGTTCGCTTTGAAGGCGAAACCGGCTGGGTCGAAACGGGCGACAGCGGCAAAATGGTCCTCAGTTCTCCGGAACTGCTGTCTGGCCGAACCGTCGCCGAAATCGGCGGGTATCCCGCCACGTTCCATGTCCGTGACTTCATCGACTGCGTCAAAACCCGCGGTCTGACGAAGGGCAATGCCGATGCCGCGGCGAACGCGCACATCGCGTGCCATGCGGCCAACATCGCCCTGTTCCTCAACCGGCAGGTCAAGTACGACACCAAGAAGAACGAGTTCATCAACGACGAACAGGCCAATCGCCTGCGTTCGGAAGCGTTGCGTGAACCCTGGCGCGTCTAAGAACTGCCCCCCGACCACGACGTCCAGGCCGCCTAGCCGGCCTGGATGTCGCACGCGGTTCGGGACTTTCTCTGTTGTCGTGACGTCCTGATCATTTGATTCACCGACCTATTTATCCGGATGGAATACATGCTCCTGCATCGAAACTTCGCTCGCGCGGTTGCCTGCCTGGCAATCGCCCTGTCTCTGGCACTCGGAAACGCCCGGGCTGCCGACAACAACGCCCCCAACCCCGAACGCGAACGGGAACTGCTCGCGATCCTGAAATCCGAGGCCCCCAAGGCCGATAAGGCGCTGGCCTGCAAACACCTGGCGGTCCATGGCACCGACGCCGCCGTGCCGGAACTGTCGCGATTGCTCATCGACGAACAATTGGCATCTTGGGCTCGTATCGCCTTGGAAGTCATCCCCGGTCCCGCGGCTGACGAAGCCCTGCGGAAAGCTCTCGACTCGACGGCTGGCCTCTTGCAGGTGGGAGCCATCAACTCGATTGGCGTTCGCCGCGATGCCGGTGCGATCGACATTCTGACCACCCGTCTCAATGACCAGGATCCGGAAGTCGCCTCCGCGGCGGCCGTGGCTCTGGGCATGATCGGCAATGCCGCCGCGACCAAGTCGCTGCAGAACGTGCTGGGCACCAGCCCGGCTAATGTCCGTTCAGCTGTCGCCGAAGGTCTGGTTTTGTGTGCTGAACGCCGTCTGGCTGCCGATGATGCCAAGGGCGCCGTCGAACTCTACGACGCACTCCGCAAAGCCGAAGTGCCCAAACAGCGCGTGCTGGAAGCCACTCGTGGCGCCATTCTGACTCGCAAAGACGAGGGGATTCCCCTGCTGGTGGAAAACCTGAACTCCGCCGACAAGGCAATGTTCCAACTCGCTTTGCAGACTGCTCGTGAATTCCCTGGCAAAAAGGTCGACGAAGCACTGGCCGCTCA
>JAFEBR010000091.1 GCA_018242565.1 Planctomycetota bacterium
CCGCGAAGTCCGGGGCGCAACACCAGGTCCGGATTATCCACTTCGGCCCAAACGCGAACCTGCTCGTTGACCGGATCGATTTCCGGGCTGACGAATACCACGCGCCCGGTGAATTCGGCTTCCGGGCGGCCGGGAACAGTAACCCGCACGCGTGCAACGGCATTCAGCAGGTCCCGATCGAGATGTTTGGTGTGCACGAATCCTTCCGCTCTTAACCGATCGAGTCGAATCACGCGCATCACTTTTTCACCCGGCTGGACCCATTCCCCACGATGCTTGTGCAATTGTACCACCATGCCCGCCACTGGCGCGCGGATTTTGCGGCGGTCGAGATCGCGGGTGGCGCGCACAACTTCACTTTCTTTAATCTGGCGAGCCAGTTCCGCCACCTGAACATCCTCTTCGGCCTGGCTCAGATCCAGCTTTTTCTGAGTCGTGGCCAACTCGAGGCTGCTCAACTCCGATTTCTTGATCTTCAGATTGAGACGGGCGACAAACAGATCGTTGTCGAGTCCTTCGGCGTCGTAACGCGCTTTGTCGAGCTGCAACTGCAGATTATCGAGTTCTGTCTGGGAAACACTGTTGGCAACGGCCTTTCGGGAATCCTTGGCACGATTCAACTGGCGTTCAGCCACGGCCACCGCCGACTTGGCATAGAGAATCGTCGATTCGATTTCGGTGAGGCGCTGTTTCCCCTCCAATTCGAGTTCCGCCCGATCACGGGCGAAACCGGCTTCCGCCAGAACATTTCGTGCCGTTTCGAGCTTGGTCCGGCTGGCAGCCTGTTTCGCGGCGACATCCAGATCGAGTTTCGCGCGGTTGACCGCCAGGACGGCATCCGCCTCGTCAATCTGGGCCACAACATCGTGCTCGGAAACAAACTTGCCTTCTTTGACCAGGACCGTGCTGAGGACACCGGTGGTTTCCGCCGGCACATCCACTTCATCGATCAGTCGCAGGTGTACCGAGGTCGCCTGCACGGGCTCTTTTGCGAAAAGGGGCACAGAATCGGCCAAGACCACGAAGATCAGCGCCCACCGTCCAAATGTCTGTCGCGACATCACGCACCTCTTCCCTACAAGATTCTCGATCATCAATTTCGCAGCCAGCCCGTGAATCAAATTCGTGTCGCAGGTATCGTCACTAAAACAGGACCCGGGATTTGATAAAATCGTAGACGTCATGCAGCCAGACATACCCGAGCGGCCGGCGTCCGCAATGGATTTTGGCCAGAACGGTGGCCCCGGGTTTCCATTCGGCCTGTACGTCGCGTTCGATATTCAGTGTGACCCGCAAAGCGGGATCCGAGG
>JAFEBR010000919.1 GCA_018242565.1 Planctomycetota bacterium
GAACAGTTGGTCGCGTTCGACAACCTAACCGCAATTGAACAAGGGCGCCGCCTCGCCGCCGCTGAAAAGGAGTCGCCGATAAAAATGGCTTTGAGCCGAACGGCGGCCGTCGAAGCCCTTGAAAAACGACATTCCGACGAACGGAAGCAAAAACTTGACGACCTGTACGAGAGACTGCAGGAGCAAGTTGCGGGGGCCGGCGGTACCGTTGCTGCACAGGTAGCCGCGGAAATGATTTACCGGTTTTGGTGGGAGACGCTGAAGAGTCGACAAAAAATCCGTTTCCGGTACAGCAACAAGGACGGTGAATTCCGCATCGACGCTGATTTGAAAAACGGCGCGATCTTAGATTATCGCGGTCATTTCAATCGGATTGAAGAAAACAGGAACCTACCAAGTGTCGGCGGCCTTCTGAAGGCTGATCTGAACACTCGAGAAGCCGTCCGTGAGTCTGGGTATGAGTTCAAATTCAACGATGCTCTTCTCCCAATCGAAAAGGCCGTGAATGCGACGGAAGCGGCTTTGCTTCCGATATTAGCGGCCGGGCAAGTAATCGGAGGTGTAATTGAATCGATCGAGGGAGGAGTTTTACTTGCCGCGCCCGAACCGACCGGTGCCACGAAGGTCGTTGGCGTTCTGATGATCGCTCACGGTATCGACAACGTGACCGCCGGTGTGGTAACACTTGCAACTGGGCAAGCTTGTCGAACAGTGACCTCGAAGTCAATTTCAGCAACCGCAGAGCTTTTCGGCGCCGACGCGGACACGGCCGTAATCGTCGGGGAAATTGGTGATGTTGCAGTCGGGATCGGGCTAGCAAGTTTTTCTTCGGCGATTCGACCGCGAGTAGTCGCTCCAGGAATGGCGACCGCCGCCGAGGCCACGATGGATTTGGGCAGAGCAGAACGAACTGCAATTGGCAGCGCTGCTGAACAAGTTGGTTCTCCAAGCAGTGCGCCACGATTCCGAGGAGACCCATTCGCCTTCGGAACGGGACCGCGCGACGCTCGTGTCACAGCCTTGCTCGATGAAGCCAGTCGTGCCTCGGCTGTAAGGCTCGCGGACCTTGTTGATGAGGTTCGTTATGTACAGGGGAGCAGCAACTTTGATGTTGTAAACGGGCAGCGCATTCTTTCGATTGGGTCCGATGCATTCGGTAAAACGCACGCGGGCCAACTCATCGAAGGAGTACATGAGATTGGACATGCTCAATTCTTCGACAAACTCGTTCGTGCGAAGGGCTTTGCCGCCGCTGAACAGGAATACTTCAGCCTTCAGAGAAGTTTCGGCACGCCGCTATACGGGCGAGAGGAAGCCATCGTAGAACGCTTGGCTCGATGGCGAGTACGAAGGCATTTGGGCGAACTCACCCCACAACAGGAAGCGGCTTCGACGAAGTACATCAGGGGTTGGTGGTCCGTGTGGACTGGAAATCCATAGAAGGAGGATGCAAGATGGTTTACATGATGCCTTTGGAAGGTGCTCTGAAGAACCTAAAGCAGGAGATTCCGCCGGAACGCAGACGGGAATACATTCCGCGTGAGCGTGCGTTGGAGTTGTTGAAACAGTGGACAGGGCAGGATTTCGGCTATGATATTCCCAAGTGGGAAGCATGGATTGCTGAGCATGGCTCGAAGCTCAGGGTAAGCGGAAACTCCGCTTGATCATTGACGGGTGCCATCCATGCGCGTGGAGAAAGACTCGCCGTCCAGCACGCGGAAGCTGATCTACGATGGCCAGAACATCCTGCACGAGACGGATGGCAGCAACCTGACGCAGGCGGCGTACACGCTGGAGCCGAAAGAGTTCGGGAACCTGGTCTCCGAGCGGCAGAATCAGTCCGGGACCTGGGTGCAGGTGTATTACGCGTTCGACGGGCTGGGCAGCACCGACAGCCTGACCGACGCCAGCCAGGTGATCACCGACACGTACACGTACTTCGCGTTCGGCGTCATCAAAGCCAGCACGGGCACGACGACGAATCTGTTCACGTGGGTCGGGCAGTTGGGTTACGTCCGGGATACGGAGACCGGCGAATACCAGTTGCATTTGCGGCAATTGCTGCCGGACCGGGGGAGGTTCAAGAGCCAGGATCCGGCGGGGGTCGGGCCGGATGCGAACATGTATCGGCTGGCAAGCAACGAACCGGTAAATCGTACGGATCCGAGCGGTCGCGAACCGATTGACCCGACGGCGATTCGACGTAGAGTTGTCGGGCCGGGATACATATCGCCAGCAGTTCCATTCGATCCGTCGAGTATGCTTCGACAATTCGGTGGCACCCCACAGCCGAAGGTGAACGAGACGCCTCGAAGCATTCCAACGGGGCGAAGCGCGGCCATGCGCCAGCTCAACGAAGAGGCAAACACCGGAATCGGACCTGGCGATATCCAAGGAGTCCCGACGGGGCGAGTTGAACCTCCCGTTGAGGATAGGCGAACCCAGCGAGAGAAAGATTTGGAGACGATCCAAAAAAACTCTGCGAAACTGCTTCGTCAGACTGTCATCAAAACGCCTTTCGAAGCCGTTCAGTTCCTGGCAGGGGTGGCGGAGGGATTTGGTTCGGACGGTCTGCTCGGCTCGCTGGAGGGCGCGTGGTGGCTCGTCAAAAAGAGCTGGCAGTATTCGCCTTTCGGCTTGGGGCACAACTGGCTCAGTGGCAAGGCCACAGGTACTGACGGACTCGCCCCCTACAAAGAAGACTACGACGCGTTTAAAAAGACCCAAAAGACCTTCGAAAGGGCCGGAGATTTTCTCGGCGAAACTGGCGCCCTCGATGCGATTCTCAGCGGTGACATGGGTCGTCTATCTAAGGCGTCGTCGGTATCGCCCGAAGTTTCCGATGTCGTTCGAGACGCGCTGATCGGCATGTA
>JAFEBR010000920.1 GCA_018242565.1 Planctomycetota bacterium
ACGCTGTTGTGGTCGATCGACGTCAGGCCGGGCAGCAGCACATGCCCCCCGCTGTACGCCCGAATGTAAGTCGAATGTCCTGTCGCCGACGGAATCAGCGACGTGATATGACTCAAATCCAGCACTGCACCATCCACAGCCTCCAGATACTTGTCATAGTAAATGCCTGCGTCATACTGCGTAATCCCCGGAAAGCTGACGACGACCCCGGCACCGCGGACGAGCACATTGCTGCCGGTAATCGTCTGTAATCCGGACAGGTCGGTGTTGGGGCTTTCGACGATCAGTTGCCCAAACGTGTAGGAATGGAACTGCGCAGTCGACAAGGTGCTGTCGTGGCCCAGGAGGATGTTGACTGCATCGAGTGATGTGAGACGGGAAACGTCAACCTGCGATCCCGCGCCGGCTTCGAGACTCGAAGTCCGACCGCTGACCCGCGACGATCCGGTCCAGGCGGTCAGATGCGAGAGGTCGATCTGGCTGCCATCATCCTGGGCGTAGACGCTTACGCTATTGTGATCGATCGACGCCAAGCCGGGCAGCAGGACATGCCCGCCATTATACGCTAGAATGTAGGTCGAGTGTCCTGTCGCGGACGTCACCAATGTCACGACGTTCGTCAAATCGAGCACTGCACCATCCACAGCCTCCAAATACTTGTCATAGTAAATGCCTGCGTCATACTGCGTAATCTGCGGAAAACTGACGACGACCCCGGCACCGCGGGCGAGCACATTGCTTCCGGTAATCGTCTGTAATCCGGACAGGTCGGCGTTGGGGCTTTCGACGATCAATTGCCCAAACGTGTAGGACTGGAACTGCGCAGTCGACAAGGTGCTGTCGTGGCCCAGGAGGATGTTGACTGCGTCGAGTGATGTGAGACGGGAAACGTCAACCTGCGATCCCGCGCCGGCTTCGAGACTCGAAGATCGACCGCTGACCGGCGACGATCCGGTCCAAGTGGTCAGACGCGAGAGGTCGATCCGGCTGCCGTCATCCTGGGCGTAGACGCCGACACTATTGTGATCGATCGACGCCAAGCCGGGCAGCAGGACTTGCCCACCACTGTACGCTTGAATGTAGGTCAAGTCTCCTGTCGCGGACGCCGTCAAAGACGTAATGTGGCTCAAGTCCAGTACCCCGCCGCTCTCGGCCAGCAGATACCGGTCTTGAGATAATCCAGCGTCATACGAAGACACTGACGGAATTGTTAACCTGCCACTACTGCGAACAGTAATACTACTGCCGTCGATACGTGTGACGTTCTGTAGTTCGAAATTCGTCCCGTCAACAATCAGCTCCGAAGATGTGACACTGACAAGTTTTCCGAGGTCAATGAGGGTATCCGCGGCGATCGACAAGCTCACAGAGTCGAGCGATTCCAGGTTGGATGTGAGCAGACTGCCCCCGTTTGAAGACATTAAGGTCGCGACTGGTGTTTGAAACCCATACGTGGCGCTGAATTGTGTTAGCGAGGAAAAATCGACGACACTGTCCGTTCCATCGGCCTTCACCTGCGCGCTGCCAGTCGTGATCGCAACCACGCCGCTGAGATCGAGGCGGCCCCCCTGTTCTGCGATGATTCCAAACGAATCCGCCCATCCGGTTGTGCCAGACAATCCGCTGACGTTTGACAAATCGAGCACACTTCCAGCGCCGACAGCTGAGAGCGAGGAACTTTCACCAATCCCACCACTGTAGGCGGCAAAGTGACGGACCGCAGGCAGTGCCAACGCCCCCCCACCGCGAACGACAAGACTGCTGCCATCGACATTCGTGACGTTCTGGAGAACGACGTTCGTTCCATCAACAGTCAACGCCGAAGTGGTAAAACTGACCAGATTTTCAAGGTCAATGAGCGTGTCAGCGTCAATCGACACGCTGATTCCGCCGAGCGTTGCCAAGTTGGGTGTGAGAAGACGGCCCCCGTTCGCAGACATTAATGTGGCGCCTGGAGTTTGGAAACCGTAGGTAGCCGTGAATCTGGTGAGCGAGGAAAAATCGACGACACTGTCGGTTCCATCCGCCTTCACCTGCGCGCTGCCGGTCGTGATCTCAATGACGCCGCTGAGATCCAGGCGTCCCCCTTGGTCCGCGATGATTCCAAATCCATCCGCCCATCCGACCGTGCCCGACAGTTCGGTGACGTTCGACAAATCGAGCACACTCCCCGTTCCCACCGCCGAGAGCGAGCTGTATTCGGCGATTCCCCCACTATAGGCCTTAAATGAATGCAACTCCGGTAAAGACAACGTACCGCCATTTCGGGCGGCGAGCGAGGAACCATCTGCGGTCGTCGCCCCAGTGGCAATCAGACTTGTGCCGGCGCCGTCTACGGTCAGCAGAGACGTCGAGAGCGTGAGCGTGCCAGAGATTTGCGACACGCCGGAAGTGACACGCAAGGAAGATCCCGTAATTTCCAGGTTTGTCAGCGCTTGCAGGCTTTTGATTGTCACGGACGCCGACGACAGTTGAATGGTCTCGTTATTCGGCGCGTTGATTATTACGTCATCGTCCGGTCCAGGCAGCGTGTTGCTCGACCAGTTGCCAGCAGTCGTCCATTTCCCGTCGCCCGCAGCGCCGGTCCATGTCACTGACGAAACCGCGAGTTGCGAGATGTCTGAAGCAGACAGCGCTCCGTTGTAAATCTCAACACTCTGTAAACGGCCGCTGAAATAGCCGGCCCCTTCGACCTCTCCGATTGTCAAAGGAGCATTGACGGCCGGAATCACAGCGGCCGTGCTCACCGCCCCCAGCAACGTGGCATTCTCATAGAAAGTAAACGTATTGTTGGCGTAGACGACCGACAATAGGTTCCAACTCCCGGGGGCGACGGCCAGCTTGTCCGGTGAAGTCAGGAAGACTGGCCCCCCATCAGGGCTGTTGATATGAAATCCCAGGCTGCCATCAGAGAGATACGAAAAGAACCATTTGTTCAGGTTCCCGCCGCCTTCATCCTGGCCAATCAGCGTGTTGCCGCAGGCGCTGAACGGTCTCGTGCTGATGGAATCAAAATTCGCCCAGACCGAGATGGAGAATGGTCCACCACCCAAGTCCCAATCTGAACTGTCCGGAACCGAGACGTACTGATTGACACCGTTGAGGTGAAACGCCTGCTGCCCGAACTTACCGACTCCAAACCCTGCCCCGTTCACCAGGGTTCCGTCGTGGCCGTGCCCAGAAATGTCATTGGCGTTTCCGTTTCCGGACAAATCCGCAATCACCACCGCAGACGACAGCAACGTCCGGTTCTCGAGCACTTCGGCCTGCAGCGAAAAAGCCCCGAAGCCCGATTTCGAATGTCCGCGGCGTCGCAGCCGGGTGGATGTTCGCCGCTTCCGACGAAATCGAGTGGTGAACGCCATTCGGCCCAATAAATCCGCCAGCCACGGTCGCAGCAACATAGCCCAATTCCTTGATGTCAGACAATTCGCATTAAAACCGCGTCGTTGAAATCCTTGCTGTAACACCTTGCCCAAACACGCTCGCGCCGAGCCGAATCCGCAGAGTGCCCCTAGCGGCCCAAACAGATTTCGGTCGGGCACACCCCGCCGACAGAGAACGTGATCGGGCCGAGGCACAGTTCTCTCGCCGAGAGACCGCGAGACGCATCCAACCGGAAAGCCGGTGACTCGCGAAGGGCATTCGCAGGCACCAGAACTTGATGCCCATCACCACAACCAACCGGACGGGACACCGCTCGCAATGTTCGTGCTCGGGGATCACGAGCAGATTTCCGCGGCGACAGAATTCGGAAACCGCCCAATCGGGGAATCCGGCAGCCGAGTGCCACGAACCAGCGAATCCACTCACTGCCCTGGACGGGCGTGAGCGACAAAGGCCCTGACAGGAAGGTCCTGGAAATGCAATGCGGCAGAAACACCTGACCCATCCAGTTCACACCCTATTTTTCAGAATGAAACCATGCCCACAGCTGGAGTTCGCGTGGCGCAGCACAAACTCCCAGCGCCCCCTCCGTTTTGCGATTCGCTTGGCAAAACCCCGATTCTTTTTGCTCAACTCGTGACTGAACGGGCGGCCCGCTGTCGGCGGTACGCACCCATCACCAAGCTGATGCCGACGATAATGAACGGGGCGAATGAGGAGGGTTCGGGGACCGCTCCATTCGTGTGGACGGTTCCGATAATCTGATTTCCGGACTCGGCCTCATACTGATACGTCTGTGGGGAGTCAAAAACGGTTCCCGGGACGACAGTTTGGCCTTGCAGCAATAAACCTGTTGTAGACGTTGCAAGGCCCCAGTAATGGGTACCGCTACCAAAACTCGCCTGAAATAAAAGGTAGCCGTCATCGGTTCCACTGAAATTGAAGAACAGATTCGTCGGCGTTGCAGTGACATCGCTGCCGCTTACGAATACACCGCTATTCGAATTGGTCAGCGTAAACGTTGAACCCTGCAAGCCGGTGAGCGTGAGATTCCAGGCGGTAATATTCGATGCGTTCAACGCGCCACTTGTTGTCCCATCCGTCTCGACAGTGCCGACAACGCTGCCGCCCCCAATCGTCTGATTGACATCGTACGTGATCGTGCCAGCAGCGCAAAACCCTGGAAATATCGGCGCAGCCGTGACCAAAAACATCAACGTACTCAACACCTTTCTCATCACTTCTCCTTGCTAAATCAAATGACTGGCGGACACCGCTGTCGCACTTGTCCGCAGATTAATTAAACGCCTAACACCACCGGAGGTTGCCGAACGAAAAGAGCCAGCCTCCGAAATTTATTCACCCAGAACGACGCCCCAGGAGACACGGCGGCGATGCCACGAGCATCGTCCACCGCCATCCGGGCCTCGATCATAAATTGAATCGACCTACCGGCCTGCATTCCATCGTTTTCGAGTGACGGCTGCCCCACCAGAAAAGCACAGCCCCAGAGAATGACCCCAGTGGGCTCTGGGACGGCGGACGAAGTGATTCGCGTCCCCTCAATGGCCAGGTTGACTCCAACGAAGTCACCATCATGGCACGTCCTGACGAATTCCAACCGAATCGTGTCGCCAGCCCCCACCACCAATCCCGAGAGGGCCGAAGATCCGCCCGATCCATCGGCAAAACTGAAGGGATGAGCCCGCGAATAGGCGTCACCACTGGCGACATTCCCACTCGTCAGCAAGACATTGTTCTTATAAAGAAACCAGTCATTTGAGCGGCCAATGTCGCGCGCAATCCTAGTGGCACCCGATACGTTGATCGTGGCAGCGAATGGACTCGTCCAAACAATGTTGGCTGGCCCGTACGCAGCGCCATTGGACTCATCGGTCGTGTGAATTACAACATCTCCGACTTGCCAATCCAGAGGGGCACTCGTGGCTTTGAAAATCGCCGGCAGAAAGTTTCCCGATGTCGTCCCGACGGCCCAAGCCGGCTGCGCCGGCGACGCCCCCAAGGGAGTCCAATCTGCGACATGCGGCAACAGTGTCGTCCCCTGCCGATACGACCATGTACCAAACGCGGCCGCATTAGGATTATCCACGTCACTCCAG
>JAFEBR010000921.1 GCA_018242565.1 Planctomycetota bacterium
AAGGCCCCTCGAATCAGCGTCCACTCATCTTCCGCAACTCGACGTTACCCATCTTGATTGATCAGACACTCCGAAAAGAAAGCCTCCTGCATCGAAATCACGTCCCGATGCGGAACTGCTGACGCTGGACCAATTTGGGTGGAGGCTTTTGCCGCCGCCAGTGTAAAATAATCTGGAATCATTTGTCTACTGCCGCGCGGTCCCCGCCCGCGTGGCCCCACGTCGTGCCGATTTCTAACCGTGGCCCATTCCCGCGCCGACGCCAAAACGCCGCGACGCGCAAAACACGGGCCGTCTCCCCGGATGGATCAGGCGGTCGATTCGAGTCGAAAAGTAAGAATCGCGATCCCGACTGCGTCTCAGTGGCCAATTCCGCCTGCTGGGCGTGGATGTCCAAGACGTCCGTCTGAAACTTCTGGCGGGCGGCGTGGACCGGGACACCGAGGCCACACGGCTAATGCGGGGATTCGGGCGCCTGCGCCAACCACGGGAAGTATTCGCGTCGCTCTTCCGGGCTCAACGACTGCATCGTCCGAATGTTTTTCTCCGGGATCGCCTCGGGCTCTGGGTAGTCCGAGAGAGCCCTGTCGATGCTCTCTTCCCGAATGATATGCAGGATCGGCCAGGGGGAACGATTGGTCAGATTACCGGCGTCGTCGGCTTTCGTTCCGAAAAATCTGTATTGCGGATGAAAGCTCGCGACCTGGTACGTGCCTTCCCAGCCGCCGCGCCGCAGCAAAGTATCAACCTCAGTCAGAAACTCGTTGTAAGCATCGAATTCGACCAGGATCTCGGTAATGACGAGCAAAGTGGTTTCTACCGTGGTAGCCGGCGTCTTGTCGATCAGCTCCAACTCACTCTGCAGATGAGCAAGCAGTGCGTCTTCGGTCGCGGCCTGGCTGACGGAGATCCGAATCTGACCGTTGCGATACGGTTTTCCCGCGAACGGACAGAGATTCATCCCGATGACCACCCGTTCCAGCCACTGCCGCACTTGGTGCTCTACCGTTTCCATGCGAGTCTGTTCCGTCGAGGTGCGCCAGGCAAATCTGCAGACCCCGAACGTCGGGGACTGCCGTCATGCGTTTGACGGACAAGGATAGCAGCAACTCACGGCGAATCCCCGCCCGCAGGCCTGAAAATCGGCCAGCCGCAGCCGGCAACCGACGATTCGAACGCTGGGCCCCCGATTCGGGCTTCAAATATCATTCTGTGCGTTCAGTGTGCCGGTGTTCGTCAGCAGGGAACGCATTTGTCTCGCCGATCAAGACGTGACCGAGATTCACAAGCGCGGCGAGAAGGGATAACCTGACGGCATGTCTCTTCCCATAAACTGCTGGCTGCTGGAGAGAGTGTTTGAATTCTTTCCAATCGCGATCCGCGAAAGTCCTGGTCGTCTCGGACTGGTCCCGAAACGATCTTGTCTGTCTTCCCATCACACGGCGGACTTCTGATCGCGACGATTGATGTTCGTACGTTTTGCGGAGCCCCTCCGATGAATGCCGCCCCAGAACCCGATCCGACGGGCCCCCCAGCCGACGCTGCGCCGCAAAATGATCTCCACGCTCCGACCATCCTGGCCGATGTGCATTCGCTTTCGACCGACCATTCCGTCACGGCAGAGACGGCCCACACCGACGATGCGCGCGGTCACGAAAAAACGTCGCGCCGTGGCGGCCTGCCGGGGACTTACCGTCCCGTCCTGCTCCCGGACGCCGTAGGCGAACCAGAGGTTGCCGTTCACCCGCAGTCTGACGCGGTCCCCCCGCCAGCAGAAACGGGAAATCGTTACCGCATTGATGGCGAGATCGCTCGGGGAGGCATGGGGGTGGTGTTGCGCGGTCGTGATGTCGATCTGGGGCGCGACATTGCCGTCAAAGTCTTGATTGATCAATTCGCGGACTGCCCCGAGGTCATGCGGCGGTTCATCGAAGAGGCCCAAATCGGCGGACAGTTACAGCATCCCGGCGTGGTCCCGGTCTACGATTTCGGCCGGTTTGGCGAGCGGCCCTTCTTCACCATGAAACTGGTCAAGGGGCAAACGCTGGCCACGATCCTCGCGAAACGCTCTGCCCCCTCCGCCGAGCTGCCGCGCCTGCTCGGAATCGCGCTCAAGATCTGCGAGACGATGGCGTATGCACATGGCAAAGGGGTCATCCACCGCGACTTGAAGCCGGCCAATATCATGGTGGGGGCCTTCGGAGAAGTGCAGGTCATGGACTGGGGTTTGGCCAAGGTCCTGGTGAAAGGCACCAGGGCCGAGACAGAACCGACGAACTCGACCTCTCAACCACCCGACCCGACAGCGCGGCGCCACCCAGCCGACAGCAGAGACTTGACCGATTCTCGGGGCACCGAGACGGCGGCCGGTTCGCTGCTGGGGACTCCCGCCTACATGCCTCCGGAACAGGCCCAGGGCGATCTGGCCCACCTCGACCGCCGGGCCGATGTCTTCGGCCTGGGGGCCATCTTGTGCGAAATCTTGACGGGTCAGCCCCCCTTTGTCGGCCGGTCGATGGCCGAAGTCTGTCGGCAGGCCGCGCAGGGAAATCTGGGTGCCGCGATGGCGCGGCTGGACGCGTGCCGCGCCGACTCAGAACTCATCGCGTTGACTAAACAGTGCCTCGCGCCACAGGCCGCCGATCGGCCGGCCGATGCCCAGGCGGTCACCGACAGCCTTTCGGCCTACCTGAACGGCGTGCAGGAACGGTTACAGATTGCCGAACGGGAACGTGCCGTCGCGATCACGCGCGCCTCCGAACAGGCGAAACGGCGTAAAGTGCAACTGGCGCTCGCAACATCACTGGTCCTGATGCTGCTGGGGGCAGGTGCGGTGGCGTGGTGGCAGAATGCGCAGACAACCGCCCGCCGGGAAACCGACCTCCGCCGGCGAATCGAGGATGAACAGCGCGCGACCGCCGAGAAAGAACGCCTGGCGCGTAACGCGGAAGCCGTGGCCGCGCTCTTGAACCAGTGCAACCAGGCCTTGCGCGACAACGATTTCACCAAAGCGGCCGTCGCCCTGGAGGCGGTCGAGCAACGGCAGCGGGACGGAGGCACCGCGAACGAATCGGACCGCATCGCGCGCCTGACGGCCGACCTGGCACTGCTGCGGGAGCTGAATGCTGTAGACCAATTCCACTGGACGTGGTCCGACCAGCAGTTCCCCGAACGGGCGGCCGTGGCAGGGCGGATTCGCGCAGCCTTCCAGCATCACCAGACCGATCTCGACAGTGGCGCGCCCGACGCGGCGGCACGGATCGGTCGCTCCCCCTTACGCGAACGCCTGGCGGCGGCCCTGGATTTTTTGCTTTGGTCGGAAAAATCGGCCGGCATTCGCGACGTGCTCAGGCAGGTCGATGCCAACCCGTTCCGCGATGCGGTTCGCGACGCGGTGCTGGTTGATGATTTTGGGACGATTCGCGATTTGCTGAAAGACCTGGCGGGTGGCACAGGCGAGATGGGGAGTTCATTGTCCACGGGGTTCGCCGCGTTCCTCGGCGAGATTCCGGCCCTCGAGATCGACCTCCGGCGGCAGCTACTCCTTGAGGCGCTGAGTCGCCAGCCGGCCGACCTGGGGCTGCTGATGACACTCGGAAACTCGTACTCTCCCAACCAGCCGCATACGATCGACGACCGGTTGCGTTGGTTTCAGGCGGCCGTGGCCGCCGCTCCGACGAATACCGCCGCGCACGTCAATCTGGGCGTGGCACTGCTCGACAAAGGTCTCGTGGCAGACGCCCTTCGCTGCTACCACAAGGCCCTGAAGCTCGACCCGGAGAATTCCATCGCCTGGAATAATCTGGGAAAGGCGTTTTACGACCAGCACCGGCTCGAAGACGCAATCGCAGCCTTCCGTAAGGCCCTGGACTTCGATCCGCGGCATTCTCATGCGTACTTTAATCTGGGCATCGCTCTGCAGGACCAGAAACTGACGGATGACGCCATCAAGAACTTTTACAAGGCGATCGAATACGATCCGCACAATGCGAACCCGTATAACAATCTGGGAATCGCTTTCAACAGCCAGGGCCAAACCGAAAAAGCCCTGGCGTCTTTCCGCAGGGCGGTGCAACTCGACCCCCGGCACGCCCAGGCGTACAACAATCTGGGGACTACATTAAGCGCTCAGGGGCAAGTGGATGAAGCGATTGCCTGCTTCCGGAAAGCCCTGGAAAGCG
>JAFEBR010000922.1 GCA_018242565.1 Planctomycetota bacterium
AACCAGGTGTAAAGCCCCCGCCGGTAACGATCTGGTCCGGCGCTTTCCACCCAGCGGGCACTTCCGGCATACGTCAATTCGGAAACCCCGGCAGGCTGCTTCGGACGGACACTCGGACCTCCGACGGTGGGAGTCAACAAGCCACTGGTCGCCAGACAGATATCGCGGAGCACTTCGGCCTCGACCCGGAATCTCCCTTGCCGGGCCAGCCATACGTTTCGCGGGTCTCGCTCCTGCATATCCTCGCGAATGTGCGAGACCTGCCGATACGTACTGGACAGGACGATCAGCTTGATCATCCGTTTCACACTCCACGGCGTGGCGGCGGGCGGAGGAGGTGAGGTCGGGACCATGAATTCGGCGGCGATCCAGTCGAGTAATTCCGGATGCGAAGGTTTCTCACCTCGGGTCCCGAAATCCTCGGCGCTGGTGACGAGGGGCTGTCCGAACAGGTGCTTCCAGATTCGATTCATTGCCACCCGCGGCGTCAGTGGGTTGGCGGGGTCCACCAGCCATCGAGCCAGATCCAACCGGTTGGGAACCCGCCCCGGTGTCATGCGCAGCGGTGGCAGCAAGGCCGGCGTGTGCGGTTGAACCTCTTCTCCTTTTCGCAAGAAGTCCCCGCGTACATGAATGTGCGTTTTGCGATAGGGAACCTGGTCGGTCAAAATCGGCGCGCGGGTCGCCGGTGGAGGGGGAGCCTGCCGTGCATGATCCATCTCCGCCTGTCGCAACCGGATTAATTCACTGTCGAGCGGAGCATAATACGCCACGACCTTCTTATGTTCTGCGTTATTTCGCCTGTCGGGTGACTTCAACAGTGCCTGTACGACGTCTGCCGGAAATCCCTCGACAGGGACGGGGCGCGGCATCATCGCCACCGAAATCCGAAACCGTCCCAGCGTATGCTGGCCGCCATGTTGCTGATCGAGCACGATCGAAATGGTCGCATTCGCCGGGATTTCGAGATCGGCCTGGGTTTCAAACACGGCGACATGGCGTGTACCGAATTTGGGCGCAATGGCCCAACCGGTTTTTAAGTCGCCGTCGATCGCAGCGCCCGCGGCATACTGATCTTGCGAAAAGTCGGCAGTGGCCCCGCGGAAGGCAACGGGCTGGGGTTCCGCCGCGCCGGGACCTGCGACTGACACCTGAAATTCCGAAAGCACAAAATTGCCGTGTGCGACCCGCCCGGGCCCATTTGCCGGCAATGAAGGATCCGGCAGCACTTCGATGCGGAACGCCGTGACTCCAGACAGCCCTCCTTTGAACTTGAGCGAATAGGTGTCCACGGCTTTGTTGTCACCCGAAACCAGGTAAGAGCCGTCGACCTGTTTCAACAGTTTGGCGCCACTCGCCGAGGCCGCTGAAATCGGTTCCAGTGTTGTCCAACTCGGCAGCGACGACTTGTCGAGACTCGCTTCCCAGGCGGCCATGCGGTCCGGAAGCTGTGTTTTTTCGAAGTCGGCGATGGCCTGCAGGTACGGAGCATGCCCGGCATCGAATTCCTTTTTTGCCTGGGCATAAGCCGCCGCCTCGGCGGGGAGCGGGGCTGGCAGATCGGTTTCCTGCCCCTGGTTAAAAAACGCAAACAGCCCGTAGTATTCCTTCAACAAGATCGGGTCGTATTTATGCGAATGGCACTGGGCACAACCGACCGTCAGCCCCAGCCAGACCGTACCTGTCGTGTTGACGCGATCGACTACCGCCGCCACCCGAAATTCTTCCTGATCGACTCCCCCCTCTTTGTTGGTGAGTGTATTCCGGTGGAACCCCGTGGCAACCTTCTGTTCAACCGCGGCGTTTGGCAATAAATCGCCAGCGAGTTGTTCGATCGTGAACTGATCAAAGGGCAGATCGCGATTGAAGGCGTCAATCACCCAATTACGATAGCGCCAGGCAAAGGGACGCGGCGAGTCTTTTTCGTAGCCATCGCTGTCCGCGTAGCGGGCCAGGTCCAACCAGTGTCGCCCCCAGCGCTCACCGAAATGCGGTGACTGCAGCATTCGATCGACCAGCCTCTCGTAGGCGTCTTGCCGCGGGTCTCCCAGGAAATCACTGATTTCCTGGGGCGTGGGGGGCAAGCCCAGCAAGTCGAGACTCAGTCGACGGATGAGAACCCGACGATCGGCCTCTGGCGACGGAGACACTCCCAGCGACTCCAGTTTTGCCAGAATGAATCGATCGACAGGATTGCGGATCCAGGCCTCGGCTTTCACCTGTGGTTCCGCAGGGCGACGAATGGGTTGGAAGGCCCAGTGCGTCGCGGCCGATCGGTTGTCGCCGGTCGCATCTGCCGGCCATTTCGCCCCCTGGTCGATCCAGGCTCGAAACAGCGCGACTTCTGCGGTCGAAAACTTGTACCCTTCAGGCGGCATGATGATGTCGGGGTCGAGTCCGCCGATGTAACGAATCAACAGACTCTCCGCACTCTTACCCGCTTCAAAGGCGGGTCCCGAATCGCCACCGCGTACCGCGTCTCCCTGTCGATCCAACCGCAGTCCGGCCAGTTGCTTTTCCGGACCGTGGCACTGGAAACAGTACTTCACGAAAACCGGTTGAATATCGCGTGCGAAATCAACTTGCACATTCGCCGGCGCCGGCAGTTTCGCGCCGGGGGAGTTTTTGTCTTCTGCGACGGCGAGGGCCTGTGTGAACAAGCCTGCGACAACGGCCAACAAGAGGTCGGCACCCAGGGAGTACTGCCGATTCATCAGAACTTCCTTCGCAGGCGGGATGGGCCGAACTACGGCCAGTCAGGGAGGGCGGGAGCAACTGATAGTCAATCACAGAGAATTTCGGCTGTCAAGCAGCCTTCTCGCGGTGCCAGTGCCTGGAGACTTCGTCGGCCTTGTTTCTCGCGGACTCAATCCTCGCGATCTGATCAATTACGATTTGAGCACACGCATCGTCGGACCGGCCCGGCCAGCCAGACACGAACCAAGAATGCCAGACACATTCTGCGACTCGGTCCCTGTGTCCACCTTAGCCCCCAGCGGAACATTCCCCGAGATTCCGCTGAACGTCTTTTTGAGAACATGCCACGCTGCGCTGACGGGTCACACGACTGCCAGCCGTCTTTAGAATGGCCTCGTTCCAACCCGGATTGGTCGACGGCAGCTTTCGCCCGACGGGGACTCTGTCAGGCGTGCGCAGACACGACCGTCGCCGCAGGAATAACCCGAAAATTCCCCCACGACGACCGGTCCTGTGCTTTGGTCGGCCGATACATTGAAGCAGCGTGCGTCGGTTCAGACCGTGAACCGACCGCTGTTGAAATCAGAACTTCAGTGAGTCGGCTGCTTTCAGGTCATTGAGCCCGATCTGCAGCGGTAATCGGCCCTGCGTCTCATCACGGCTGCTCACCGTGTTGCCCCGAACCCTCCCCTGCCCCATGAATACCGCTGCGATCCGCAAATTACGGAAAAAGCTCAAAGCCAACGATCCTGTGTATGGCCTGTGGATCACTCTCGAATCGGCCACAATCACGGAAATGGCAGTCGCCCTGGGACTGGATTGGGTGGTCATTGACGCGGAACATGGGCACCTGGACTGGCACGACATCCTTGAGCATTTACGGGCCACGGTTCGCAGCGACACGACGGCTCTGATCAGAGTCACCGAACTCAACCTGGGGCAAATCAAGCGCGCCTTGGATATTGGAGCCGACGGCGTCGTCATTCCGTGGGTCGAAACCGCCGAGCAATTGCGGCAGGCCGTTTCGTTTTGCACCTACCCCCCCCGGGGCGTGCGAGGAATCGGGGGGGAACGGGCCACGGGGTGGGGACGTTGCCTCGTCGAACACACCGCGGAAGCCGACGAACACGTGCTGGTCGTACCAATCATCGAAACGGTACGAGCCGGGAAAAATATCGAGGAACTCTGTCGGGTGGACGGCGTGGATTTGTTTCAGTTTGGGCCGGCCGACTATTCGTCGACCGCCGGCTACAAAGGGCAATGGGAAGGTCCGGGTGTGGCGGACCAACTTCTGTCAATCAAGGATTCCATTCGCAAAGCCGGTAAGCACTGCGGCGTGTTGCCCACCAGTAACGAGAACCTGATCCAACGTCGGGAACAGGGATTCCAATTCCTGGGACTGGGCATGGACGCGGGCCTGTTGCTGCGCAGCGTCACCGGCGCCCTGACCGCCGTCGGTCGTGAAACCGCGATTTTCACGTCGTTTTCTCCCAACCCCAGCCCGGAACAACAACCGGCCCCAAAAACCGAATCAGCCCCCTACATGGGTTCGGTCGCGAACCCGCTTCCGGGTCGTCCACCTGGCTTCGAGCCCAACCGTCCCGAAGTGGTGACGACGCGGAATGCAGCCAAACGTGTGGAACTCGAACGCGGCGTCGTATTTCAACCTTTGGTGGGTGCCCACAATCAGGCCCAGCATCTGACAACCGGGATCGTCACGTTCATGCCGGGCGCTCAATTGCCGTACCATACCCATCCACATGGCGAAGCCATTACGCTGCTGACGGGTGAAGCCGAACTGGAAGTCGCCGGCCGGCGTTACCGTCTGTTTCCGTTGGACAATGTGTACATTCCCCCGGGCACCGCACATGCCGCTTTCAACCCATCGGGGAGCAAGCCCGCGACGTTTCACATCGCCATGAACAGCCACACTCCGTCGCGCACCCTCGTCGCAGCCCCAGGTGCCACACGCAAAATGGCCGATGATGCCGGCGGAGTCCCGGGGGCAGAGCGGGTCAGTCGACATGCGACGACGCCCTGGTATGAACCCAATCCGGGGGCAAAATTCCAGGACTACTTCAATCGCGATCTGGGCAGCATCGGCATGAGTGGCGGCTACGGAATCTTTCAGCACGGTGGCCGACTCCCCTGCCACCTGCACGATTTCGATGAATCGATCACGATTATTCAGGGAACCGCCACCTGCATCGTCGAGGGACGCCGGTATTTACTGTCCGATTGCGCCACGGCCCTGGCACCACGGGGACGGTGCCATTACTTCATCAACGACACCGAACGCCCCATGGCGATGATCTGGGTCTACGCCGGAGATTTGCCACAGCGGTATGTCCTGAACCAGAAGTGCTGCGAGCCCGAGGGCTGTCCCGAGAAATAGACGATCGCCGCTCCCCCCCCGCGAACGGCCCCGGAAATTGACTGGCGTTATTTGCTGTTTCACTGTTGGACAAAGCCCCCAGACTCCATGAGCGCAATTCCCCTTTTTCACGTCGCCTTTACCGGTGATTTTCAGGATGCCCACGGCGTCAGCAAATACCGCGAGTTCGGCCGCGAGACACTGCAGAGTGAATCGCACATCAGGCACCGGATCATCTCCGGTTGTCAGCCCGAACTGACGGCAGACGAAATCGGCACAGATCAGGGGGTCGTCGTACTGACCCCCAAAGTCACTCGGCAAAGTGTCGCCGACCGGCCCGATCTACTGGCGATCGCTCGCTTTGGTGTCGGATTCGACAGCGTCGACATCCAGGCGTGTACGGAATCCGACGTGCTGGTCACCATCGCGGTGGGGGCCGTCGACCGCTCGGTCGCCGAAGCTACGTTGACCTGGATGCTCTCCCTGTCGCATCACGTCCGCACGAAAGACCATCTGGTCCGCAGTGGTCGGTGGGACGACCGGTCCCTGTTCATGGGGAGTGAACTGCGGCGGAAGACGCTCGGACTGGTGGGATTCGGTCGGATTGCCCAGGCGGTGGCGCAACTTGTCAACGGTTTGGGAATGGCCTCCATCCTGGCCTATGACCCGCAGGTGGATGTGCCGACGGCCCAGCGACTGGGTGTGGAAATCGTCTCCCTGGAAACGCTGCTGACTCGCTCAGACTTCGTTTCGATCCACTGCCCGTTGCTCGAGCAAACGCGAAATCTGATCGCTGCCCCAGAACTCGCGCTGATGAAACCCGAGGCCTTTCTGATCAACACCGCCCGAGGCGGAATCGTCAATGAAGAGGCGCTCTACGAAAGATTAAGTGCGGGTGGCATCGCCGGGGCGGCGATCGACGTCTTCGAAACAGAACCTGTGACACCTGCCCATCCCACTCGACTCGCGGAATTGGACAACGTATTGCTGGCTCCCCATTCGATCGCTTGGACTCACGAACTGTTCCGTGAGATTGGCGAGACGGCTTGCCGGGGCCTGGTGGAGATTTCGCGCGGCCAAGTGCCGCGCGGCATCGTCAATCCAGAGGTTCTCAATCGTCCCGGGTTCCAACGGAAATGGGCACGCTGGAAAACCTGAATCAGGCTCCGCGGCGCATGTTCCAGTACGACGACAGAACATCGTACAGGTCGGCCGAGACCTGGATCCGGTCGTCTTCGAAATCGCGTAACCAGGCTCGCTTCGTGCGAACGGCGTCAGCCAGGATTTCGCTGATCTCGCCGAGGGTCATCGACACCTCAGGCTCGGCAAAGGTAGCCGTGGATTCGGTTTCGCCGGTAAACAGTTTCAAGTGCGGTCGCATTGTCGAAATCGTCCTTGCTGGGGAATGTCTCTTGGCTTCCATGCCCCCCCCTGTCTGGCTGTCCCGATTTGCATCGGTTCGGCCTGGCCGCGAAGATCATCGCGACACAGAAACAAATCGGCGGTCCACCTGTAACGACTTGACGATTTCTTTCGAAGAATCGGGAAATACCGGAAACACCGCACACCAAACACCACAAGGTATGGAATCTTAATGACTTGCGTCACTTTGTAAGTTTTACAAGATTCTCGGCCGTGTCCGCCGCCACATGATCGCGGGGCAAAACCCGGCCGTGCCACCAGGCCCGTCTTGAGTTCGAACGTCGTCTCTACGAGCAATCTGTCATTTCGCGCCCGGACCAATCGACCGAATGGTCGGGAACTTCGTTTGACAGAGGCCTCCCGGAATGCCGTGGGGACGGACAAAAACCCGGGTTGATAACGAAAGAAACGACAACCCCTTGGGCAAGCCTCGCGGGTCCGCGCTTTTCTGCCCAACGTAGTAGAAATCGGGACAAGTGGCGTGTAGGATGGTCGCTCTTTCCCGGTTTTTGAACCGGAGCGTGATGCCGTTTCGACGGAACACAATGCGTGCAAGGTGGCAGTCCGTCCCAGAATTCTTTTAGCAAGCCCGCTCGAACCTATGAACGACACCAACAACAATAATCGCGCGCTATTTTTGGCCAGTTTCATTACACTCATCGCGGCCGGGGTCGGTTTTTCGATCCGCGGTGCCATTCTCAGTGACTGGGGTACGCAATTTGGCTTCACAAAGGCTCAGCTTGGTGAATTGACCGGGGCGGGGTTGGTTGGCTTCGGCTTTACAATTATTGCCTGCAGCCTGTTTGCCGACTTCATTGGCTACAAGGCGTTGATGGTTCTGGCGTTCCTGCTGCACGCCGGCTCTGCCGTGGTAACACTCGCTGCCACGCCGGCGTTCGCCGCGGCCGGACAGCCAGGCGCGTATTGGTGCCTGTTCATTGGCGCGTTGATGTTCTCGCTGGCAAACGGTGTCTGCGAATCGGTCATCAACCCGCTGGTCGCAACGCTGTATCCCAACCAGAAAACCCACTATCTGAACATCCTGCATGCCGGTTGGCCGGGCGGACTGATTCTGGGTGGTATTCTGGCACTGTGTTTCTGCGGCGAGGGCGCCTACGTCAGCCATCTGCGCTGGGAAATCAGCACCGCGTTCTTCATTCCCCCGGTGCTCTACTACGGATACGTGGTTTTCCGTGAAAAGTTCCCCATTTCGGAAGCCAAAGCGGCTGGTGTTTCCATAGGCACCATGCTCGCCGAGTTCGCCTCGCCGATTCTGATTGTTTTGTTCCTGCTGCACGCCTGCGTGGGTTATGTCGAACTGGGAACTGACGGCTGGATTCAGGACATCATGTCCGCCTCGATCGGGAAGATGGCGACCTGGCTGTTCATCTGGACTTCGGGCATCATGTTCGCCCTGCGATTCTTCGCGGGTCCAATCGTCGAAAAGATCAATCCGGTGGGCTTGCTGTTGATCAGTGCCATCCTGGGCTGCATCGGCTTGTACGCACTCGGCACCACCAGCGGGTTTGCGATCATTATTGCCGGTACGATCTATGGCATCGGCAAGACCTTCTACTGGCCCACGATGCTGGGTGTTGTCGGCGAACGCTATCCCAAGGGGGGCGCTCTGACGATGGGTTTCATCGGCGGGGTGGGCATGCTGTCGGCCGGTTTGCTGGGCGGTCCCGGCATCGGCTACTTCCAGGACAAATATGCCAGCGAGAAGCTGATGGCCTCTTCAGAGCAGCTCTACAGTGAAACCAAGGCGGGCGAACCGAAGGGCTTCTTGTTCTTCCCGGCCGTTTCTGGTTTGGACGGTCAAAAGGTTGGTGCAGCCGTCAAGAAAGAACGCGACCTGGAAGCGAAACAGGCCAAGGGTGAAAGCATCGAGACAGACGAACACCTCACCGACAGCGAAAAACAGATTATCGAGGCGAATCTCCAGGGGGGGCGGCAAGCCCTGATGGTGACCGCCGCCGTCCCGGCGATTATGGCCGTTGGTTATCTGTTCCTGGTCCTGTATTTCCGAGCCAAGGGTGGTTACCAGGTCGAAGTTCTCCATGGTGCCAAACCGATCGGTGAACACTACACCGGTGGGATGGAAGGTCCGGGCGAAGGCTAACCCTTTCACCGGCACGCAGTCTGAATTATGGTATTCTGGTTCCCACGCATTTTTGCGTGGGAACCTTTTTTTCCAGCCATGTGTTGTCGCTAAATCGACTTGCATTCGCCCGGGGACGGACACCCTTGCGAACTTTTTGGTTCAGGAGCAGGATATGATCGTCAGTTGGAACTGGCTCAAAGAATACGTGCGGCTGGATATGTCGGTTGAGTCGCTCACCGACCGGTTGATGATGTCCGGCCTGAACCTGGAAAGCGTCGACGATGTGGATGGGGACCTGGCAATTGACCTGGAAGTCACCAGCAATCGCCCCGACTGCCTGTCGCATCTCGGAATCGCCCGTGAAGTCTCGGTCTTGTTTGATCGGCCGTTCCAAACCCCACCAGCCCATCCGCAGGAAAAAGGGCCAAAAATTGCCACTGTCACGTCGGTCGACAACCAGGCGACCGAATTGTGTCCGCAGTACTTCGCTCGACTCGTCCGGGGTGTCACGGTCGGCCCCAGTCCCTTGTGGATGCAGAGACGTCTGAAAACGCTGGGATTACGCCCGGTCAATAACATCGTCGATATTACGAACTACGTGTTGATGGAGTGCAGCCAGCCACTCCACGCCTTCGACTTCGACAAACTCGACGGTCGCAAGATTGTGGTCCGCCGGGGTGTGGCGGGAGAAACAATCACGGCGATCGACCAGCGGCAATATCAGATCACGCCGGACATGTGCGTTATCGCTGACGCCCGGCGTCCGGTGGCCATCGCCGGTGTCATGGGGGGATTGGATTCGGAAATCAATGCCGGCACCACCAGCGTACTGATCGAGTCGGCTGAATTTTCGTCAATGGCGGTGCGCAGCACGGCCCGCAAATTGTCGCTGCACAGCGATTCATCGTACCGATTTGAACGTGGCATCGACCGCCAGGGACTCGACTGGGCCAGTCGCCGCTGTGCCCAGTTGATCCTCGATCTGGCCGGCGGTGAACTGTGTACCGGTTCGCTGTTCGCGGGGTCCCAGGTCGCCAGCCAGCGGGAACCGATTGTCCTGCGCCTGTCGCAGATCCCGCGGATCCTGGGAATCGAAATCGACAAAGAGACGATCATTCGCATTCTGGGCTCACTGGGACTGACAGACACCCAGTCACATTTCGCGGGGACCGTCGCGTTTTCGCCTCCCTCCTGGCGGCGGGATCTCTCCCGGGAAATCGACCTCATTGAAGAAGTGGCCCGGGTGCATGGTTACGAAAAGATCCCCGAAGATGTTCGGGTGCCCATGGAAGTCAGCAAATCGACGCTGCGGGACCAGTTGATTCAACGCCTGGCGAATGTGCTGCTGGCGGCCGGTTTCCATGAAGCCGTGACGATCACCTTCGTCGGCGACGACCTCGCCAGCCTGTTCCGGCCGTGGACCGATGCCGCGCCCATGCGCGTCGAGCATTCGTCCCGCCAGCGCGAAAACATCCTGCGTCAAAGCCTTGTTCCGAGCCTGCTGGCGTGCCGGGCACAGAATGAACGACACAAGAATCTCAACGCACAACTCTTTGAGTTTTCACGCGTCTTTCTGGGAACCGAACCTGACCGCCCCGAGACTCAGCCAACGCTGCTCAGTTTCGTCAGCGGCCGTTCGTTTGCGGAAATGAAAGGGCTGATCGAATCCCTCGTCCGGGCGACCAGTCGCGAAGCCCGCATTCAGACCCGCCCCTCAGATCGGCCGGAGTTCATCCCCGGGCGCGGGGCCGAAGTACTGTTAAGTGACAAGCGCCTGGGTTGGCTGGGAGAACTGGCCCCCTTAGTGCGGCAGAAGCTCGACCTGCAAGATGCGGTCACTGTTGTCGAACTCGATATTGGGGTGCTGGAAGGGATCGCGAATTTCTGGCCGCCGTATCAAGCGGTGCCGGAATTCCCCGCCATTGGCCGCGATATCAACTTCCTGCTCGACGAAGCCGTCACCTGGCAGGAAGTCGAAGACGTCGTCAGGGCGTCCGCCGGACCGCTGCTGGAAACCGTCTCGTTCGTCAGCCAGTACCGAGGCCAAGGCATCCCGGCCGACAAGAAGTCGTATGTCTTGCATCTGCAGTACCGGGCGAAAGACCGCACGCTCACGGGTGAAGAAGCCGATCGGGCCCAGCAGGCGGTGGTCTCGGCGTGCGTGCAGTCACTCGCCGCCGTCCAGCGATAAACAGGTCGTTCTGGTGAATTCGCCGCACTGTGACCAGACAGTGCGGTCGCGCGCCATGACTTACGGCCCCCAGGGCCGTTTACCCGCGGGGTCAATCAGCCACAGCCAATCGTCAAACAAGAACGTCACCCGTCCAGCCAGCAGAGCGATTCGCCCCATCACGGTGAAGGCGAATGACGCCCCAAAGGTGATCATCAGGTACCAGATTCCAACTCGCGACAAGACGCCGACTACGCCGCGATGTTCGACGGAAAAGAAGAAATAAGTCAAACACGACAGCAGGCCGAAGACCAAACCAAAATTGCGCAGTGACGCCCAGAGATTGAACTGATGACTTTCTGTCATGACGATTAACGGAATGATCGTACTGCGGATCTGATTCACGAAGTCCGCGTCCAGGAAACTGATCAGCTTGATCCCGGCGAAGATGCCGACGATAAATGCCAAGGGCCAGCGGCCGATCCAGCCGATTCGCGGTGACAGCCGGCACAACAGCATCAGTCCCAGGACGAGCGGCGCCAGATACACATAGTTCGGCTCCATCTCGGGAATTGGTTCAATCGTCGCCCAATCGCGGATGCGGTAGGGGCACAGTTTGCCCAGCAGTTTGGGCACGATGCCGTCCCAGAATCCGGCCGTGACCATATACCAGGCCGCCGAGACGCCGACCATCACCGACTCGGCTAACCGGTAAAACACGTTGTCGCGGTACAGAAAAGAGAGGACCGCGAGCGTAAAAAAGGCAGCCAGCCAGAGTCCCGCCGTTCGAGGCCAACTAACTTGGGCACCCGGAGTCGTCGGGCGGGCTTCTTCGAAGGTCATCCGCAAGTCGGTGGTCGATTCCGGATCCACACGCACGGACTTCACGTACGTGCGCCCGAGGCCATGCTCCGTGGCAAACCCTCGATACAACAGAAACAGACCGCCGCAGATGAAGAGGACGGTCCAGATGCGATTCTCACGAGTCACGCGGCGGTCCTCCGGAGAAATCGATCAGCTATATGAACGGTATTACCGATCACGATTAACCCGATGATCAGCAGATGCGCCCAAAACTGGGGGGCCATGCGTTTCAGTCCCTGATTTTTCGATGGATCGCGAAATTGAGGATAGCGCTCGGCCAGCGCCGCCTCGTATTCGGCGGCCCCCTTGATCGCCGCCAGCAACCCCAGCATCTGATCGGGAATGTACGGGTAAGCCAGAGGGGCCTGAACGGCCGTGGCCCCCGCGGCCAGTTTCACGCCCAATGGACTGGAACCGTACTGGACCCATTCCTTCACGCCGGGATACCCGGTGCTGATCGTAAAAATCAGATCGAAATCTTCGAGCGACGTGATGTTCTCGGTGATCGGAAACTTGTCC
>JAFEBR010000923.1 GCA_018242565.1 Planctomycetota bacterium
CATAGCCACGGGTCGGCAGGGCACTGAACTTGCCGGGAATTTCCGCCCGCATGCGGTACGACAGGCTGTGTTTGCCACGGGCCAGGGACCGCACGAAGAAGCAGACTTTTTCATCGCGCAGTTCCATGTACGCTCCCATGTCGTTGCCGCCGTAGCCTGACCGCAGTTCCACCGGTTCAAACCCCGAGGCCTTCATGTCTTCGAAGAGCACATACTCGTAATCGTTCTTGCTGTCGATTTCGAGTTCGATTTCGACCAGGTCGCCTGATTTCAGGGTGGCCAGATTGACGAGTTCGTGACGCTCGTATTTCTCGACCTTCTGTTCGAGCGCCTGGCCGCGGGCTCCGGCCGTTTTGGCCTGGGCTGCGACTTTTTCGAGCTTGTAGTACTTGCGGTTGACCTTCACTTCCAGACCGGCCTTGCCGATGAAGTCTTCCAGCGTGAAATTCGTGAGATAAGCGTTGAAATAGACCGGGCCTTTGCCCGTCCGTTTCAGTTCGATCGTATGTCGGCCGGTTTCGACCGCATCGCCGAACAATTCGAATTTGTTATCGAACGAGAACAGGTTCGCTTTGTCGATGTGGACCTCTTTCTGCTTTTTGCCGTTGATCCAGACTTCGACGGTCATGTCGGGCTGAGCTTCGCCACTGGCCTGCAGGTACTCGGCCAGCGCTTCGATGCAGATCGACGTGTCGCGCGTGCTGTTCCAGTAGGTGGCATGCTTCCGGTTGTTGAGCAGGTATTTCACCAGCCCGGCGGTCCGTTCGTCTTGGGGCGTGGTCCGCGACAGCAGCTTCAGGTAATAGGCATTGGCTTCGATGTCGCTGCCATACCAGTACCACCAGGCGTTGCCTTCCGGCAGCCGCAGATACGCGGTCTGATTTTCCTGATCCTGCACGACGAACTGCTCGATGTTCTCGAGGATCATCGCCAGCTTGTCGGCCTGCTGCTGCTGGAACAGGGCCAGGCCAAACATCGCTTTGGCGTAGACCGACAGTTGGATGCGATCACGGAACAGGAATTCGAGCATGTTGGGGTTGGCCACGTCGGCGTCCGCCAGCACCATGTAGACGAAGGCGTCGAGGTTGTCGGCCGCCGACTTCCACTCTTTGTGTTTGTCTTTGTCAGCCGCGTTTTTCAGGAGTTGCACCTGGCGATCCTGGTACGCTTTCAGCCAGTCCACACCTCGTTCGAGAACTCCCGGCACGAGGGCCACATCGGACTTGCGGGCGGTCTGCAGACCGTGCACCACGACCGCCGTGGTGTGCGGCCAACTGTGTTCGCCGAAGCCCGAGAACCAGCCCCAGCCTCCATCAGCCAGTTGCATCGACGTCAGGGCCTGCAGGCCGTCGGCGACCATGCGGGCGACTTCCTCTTCATCGAAGACGGGGTTGCGATCTGCACGCTTCCAGTCGGCGGCCCGGGCGCGGTCATCGCCGATTTCCTGCGCATTGAGGTTTGTGCGCTTCTCCTGAATCTCTTTGAGGTTCAGATTCATCTTCCGCAAAATCGACTGCGTGACGACGGTCGGCAGGAACCGGTTCAGCGTCTGTTCGGTGCAGCCATACGGATAATCGACGAGGTAGGGCAAGGCATCGACCATCGCTCCCGCCAGGCTCGGCGAATACCGAACATCAATGCGGCTGTCGTTGATCCGGCGTTCGGCTGGCACGTTGATGACTACGCTGGCCGCATTCTGATTCGGCCGGATCACTCCCGAAAACGATTCCAGCTTGCGCATGCCATGCACATACACGGGAAACCGCATTTCCATGGCGTCGGATTCGGCCGCGGTCAGGGCTTTCATGCGGACCACAGCCTCGCCCTCTTTGACGACGCGGACCCGCCAGTCAATCCGTTTTTCGCCGGCGGCGTCGATCGTCACCCGCTGCGACAGATTGCCGGAACCGGCCAGTGATTCGCCTTCGAGTTCGAGAAGCACCTCGACCGGCTGGGCCTGTGCCAGGTAATTATGCACATTCGCCGACAGGACGACTTCATCTTTCTCGACGAAGAACCGCGGCGCCTGCAGGCGGACGAGCACGTTCTTTTTGGTGACGATTTCGGCTTCCCCCTGCCCCACCTGCGTCCCGGCGCCCATCGCCCAGGTTTTGACCTTCCAGCCGGTCAGGTTTTCGGGCATGTTGAAACTGACTTCCGCGTGGCCATTTTGATCGGTGGCGACGGTGGCGGCCCAATAGGCCGTGTCGGCGAACGCTTTTCTGACACTGGGGTTTTGCCAGGCGGGTTCGCCCGCGTCGTCGGTCCCTGCGCCACCATCGTCACCCAGTTCCGTAGCGGCACCAGCCGCGTCTGCCATGGCCGCACCCGCCAACCGGGCATTCCCTTTCATCCGCATGCCTTCCATCGGGGCCGCCGCGGGGGCTGCCATGGCCCGGACCCCGAGTGCTGCGCCACCCGCGCGACTGAACAAGGCGTTGACGGGGCCCCCAGCCAGACCCGCCAGTTCGTCAACGGTTCCTTCGCCGAAGATGCCGAGATTGTCCATCGGCGTTTCGCCGTTTCGCAGGATGTTCGCCACGTACCGACTGAGGCTCGACTCGGTCTGGGGGTGATGACTGCGGCGCCATTTCCAGAAGAACTCGCGAATCTCGGGGACGTTGCTCCCACCGGAAATGTACTCGACGCTCTTGTCGTAGACCGATACCACGGTCGAACCGGCAAAGGGTTTTCCGGCCGCGTCGGTCAGTTTCAATTTCACTTTCGCCGGGGCCCCCGGCTGATATTCGGTCTGCGACGGCAACACCTCGACGTTCAGCACTTTCTTTTCGGGGGGCACGATCACTTCACGCAGTTCGCTGTGCAGTTTCCCCTCGGCGATCGTCAGGGCTTCGATAAAGAAGTTGGGCATGTCTTTCTGCACGACGGCGATTTCTTCAACTGTGCTCTTACCGGTCAGGCGAATGACCTGGGGGGGCAGATAAATGCCGTTCGCAGGACGCAGGAACAGGACCACGGCCCCGTTCGCGCGGTTCGTATTGATCATCAGCCGCACTTTTTCGCCGGGTGCGTATTCCCGCTTGTCGGTCACGAGTTCAAGATCGTTGAAGCGGAACTCGCGGCCGTTGAAGCCGTCACCGCGGACGACGAATACGTAGCCCCCTTCGATCGTATGGGCCTGGGCATCGGTGACCGCATACGACAACCGGTATTGCCCCGGGGTCGCCGCCTTGAACTGCTGGCGCGCCTGCCCCTGGGCGTCGGTGTCGAGATTCCAGGTTTCCACGACCTGTTCGACCGGTTCGAGTTTCTCGTTGTAGGTGATTTGCAGCAGTTTCAGCACGCCCGTTCCCTGAACAGGTTTCTGGTCGAGCGTCTGCGCCTGGAACTGGGCGGTCACGTCATCTCCCGCCTGGAAATAGCCCCGGTTGACCCAGGCAAACACCTTGAACGGCTGGCGGGCCACGAGCACCTTGCCCGTGCCCACGATGGTCCGCCGTGAGTCGTCAACGACTTCCGCGGTGATGGAATATTGATGGTCCGAGTCCCCGTGCAGTTCCCGGGCTGGTTGCGTATCAATCTCAACCGACAGGGTGCCGTCGGGACCGATCGCGACTTCGCGCTCGGCGACAACTTCCGGAGGGGGCTGGGGCGGCCGCCACCAGGGGGCGATGGGACGCAGGCAGCCCCAGGTCCGCCAACCCGGGTACCAGGTATAGTCGGACGCGAACCACCAGTAGCCCCGCCCGTAGAACCAGTCCCAGACGCCGGCCGGATGCCAGGTACTGCTGTAATTCGATCGCAAGACCTTGTACTTCACCCGCGCGTTGACGACCGGGGCCCCAAAATAGTATTTGGCCTGGATCGTCGCCGTGATTTTCTCCCCCAAGGCGACCGGTTCCTGCGGCGCTGTCACACGCACTTCAAACTCGGGTTTCTTGTATTCCTCGACACGGAATGTCCCCGCCCCGCGATTGACGACTTCGATGTTGTAGACGCCCAGGGGGGCCCCCTTCGGTAATGGCAATTCGCCATCGATTCCGCCGTAATCGTCAGCCGTGTAAACCTGCTCGAGGATCTGATCCCCCTTGGGGTTGCGAATCACGACGGTAAACGGCTGACGGGCGTGCACCGAGACATTGCCCTGGTCGTAACGGGCCTGGCCGATCCAGGCTTTGAATTTCATGGACTGTTGCGGTCGATAGACCGGGCGATCGGTCATGACAAAGACTTTGTCGGCGCTGTATTCCTGGTCGTGGTACTGGCCATACCAGATGCCGGTGAAACCCAGAAACGCCAATCGCCCTTTGTCGGTGCGGGCCATCACCAGCCACTGGTAGTCCTGCGACATCTTCTTCTGGTCGAGTGTCACCTGGCCGTCTTTGTCGCTGAATTCAGCGAAGTTTGCCGTCGCGACTTTGA
This sequence comes from Planctomycetota bacterium, assembly GCA_018242565.1. Lineage (GTDB taxonomy): Bacteria > Planctomycetota > Planctomycetia > Planctomycetales > Planctomycetaceae > JACQFH01. The sequence goes on from JAFEBR010000923.1 coordinate 4,384, forward strand.
AGCCACGCGGGTTCGGCTGCGGGTTTTCCTGTTTCCAGCCAAAGAACTCGACATTGGCCTTGGGAACGGGCAGTCCCGAAACGGCGTCGGCGACGTAGTAATACGATTTGCCGTCGAGTTGTTTGTGGGCGAGTACTGTGTCAGCCACCCATAAAACAATTCGGCCGATGTTGCCATTGGCGATGCGGGCGGTGACGAGGTACGCGCCGGCCTTCTGCAGGGGGGTGGTCACGGTGATCCGGTCGTCCACGTGCTGTGGCCGCGGTTTCAGGTCGAGATCCCAGACGGCGATGCGGGGGCCCAGGTACTGCTGCTGATTTTCGGTGATCAGGCGATAACCGAAATCGGAAATATTCAGCCGATTCCAGTCGAGTTGTCCCGGGTTGCTTTTCAGATAGGCCTTGGCGTCGCTCAGCAGTTTGGGGACATTCACTTCCCAGGCTTCGAACGTGACCTTCTCGGCATTGCGAAACCGAAACGGCACGGTGGCCCCTTTTCCTGCCGGTTGGGTGGCGATCCCCTCGAAGCGTCCCCAGGGTTTGACGATCTGATCGAGACGCTGCTGCCGGATTCCGCTGTCGCCCGGACCGTATTCCGCGATGACGCGTTTCCAGTTGTCGGCCGCGGCGACATACTGGCGGCGGTCTTCAAACGTGCGGGCCAGGTTCTGCAGTGCCGCCGCGCCGGCCTGCGATTTGCCCCGCCCGGCGATGTCGCGGTAGAGCTTGATGAAATTGAATTCGTCGGGCAGCGTGAAACGTTTGATGCCGGTGGCCAGCTTGGCGATGGTTTCGTTGTCGGCGAGCGTATGCATGGCGTACGTGCCACTTTCATCCTGCTTCGTGTCGTCGCTTGCCGTATCCCAGAACCGGCCAAATTCGGCCATCGTCTGGACGCCGAATTGTTCGTGCAGGAAATCGGCGAATCGCAATTGAGCATCGTTTTCAACCGACGGATCGACTTGCGCGGCCTCGCGCAGCAGCCAGCGCCAGCGCTCGCCATCGGACTGGGCCGCGGCGTAGCTTTCTGGCACGCGGTAATAGACCGGTTGGCCCTCGGCATCGACCGGAGCACCGGCGGACGAGGGTGCCCCACGAGAGTACGGGTCTTCATAATCGGGAAGCTGAGACAAATCGGTCAGCGTCTGCAGCCTCCACGCCTGGTTCCCCTGGGCCTGGGACCGGGTGAAATCGGCGAATTTCAAATAAAACTGGCCCACCTGGGCGGGCTTAACATCGCGATTTTTTTGCAACAACGCCTGGGCCGCCGTCAGCAATTGCAGGCCCCGCACCCGATCTCGTTGCTCGGCCATAACCAGGCGGCCTCCGCCGCGGTGGCTGCCCCGTTCAAATTTGCCCGCAATCAGAAAGCCATGATGTGTCGTCAATTGATACGATTGGGCCGCGGCGACGAGTAGACGCCAGTTTTGCGAATGGGCCGCCACGACGGCTTCGCGGAATTCGTCGGTTTCCGGGATGCGGCCGAGTTGCTGCAGGCACTCGATTCCGGCCTGCAGGTCGGCGGCCACCTGCAGCGGGTCGTCCTGAGGATTCAAAGCCAGTTTACGGAACCCGTCGTAGGCGACCTGGAAATTCCCGGCCTGCTGGGCCTTCCGAAACGCATCACGGCGAGACTGCGGCACGGGCTCTTCTGCGGCACCGAGCCAGACGGTACCCAAACACAAGCCCAAGCCGACAATGTAAGCAATGCTCTGCAAACTCATGATGTTCCCTGAAACGTACTGAGAGGCGTCAGTTACGATACGTGTGGAATGGGCGAATTATTAGCAGCCCGGTCGATTTTTAAAGCTCTGCGGGAGGCAAAATGTGCCGAATCGTACTGTCCTGCGTGGCCGGCTGGGGCCTGCCCCCGGCCGGCCCACGGCCGGCCCACGTTGGTCGCAGGGCCTGAAAGTTGGCCCCGGAATGGCTCGCCGTGGCGGTCTCA
>JAFEBR010000924.1 GCA_018242565.1 Planctomycetota bacterium
GCACCCTGTTTCACCCATTCGGTCAAGACGGACAATTCCTCGTCCGCAAGCTTCTGCTTGGGGGGCATGCGGATCGGATCCTGGTAACTGATCACCTCGATCAGCCGGCTCTCTTCGGGCTTGTCGGTTGCCAGGACGGGGCCGCTGTCGGCTCCTTTGACGATTGCCGTCCGGGAATCCAGTCTCAACCCGCTTTCCTGCTTCTTGTCTCCATGACATTCCAGGCAGCGTGCAACCAGAATCGGGCGAACCTTTTTCTCAAAAAAGGCTTCCTGTTCCGGGGTCAATTTGGGTTCGTCGGCGGGTTTCGTCGCGGGTTCTTCTGCCCGCAGGGGCAGAGCCAGCGCAGAACACAAAAGCAGCAGTGCCAGGCAAAAGCGGGATGGCATGAGGCAGGTCACTCAGTCGATGTCGCCGGCGTGCCCGGCAAGGAGGGAACTTCAGAGTTCTAGTTTGAACTCTTGCCTGCAGGTCGTCAATACCCCTTAACGCGCGCCAGGGTAGCGCCTCGTTCTTGCCGTTGTGGCAGAAATTTGGAGTCAATCGGACGGGCTGACTTACGTTGCTCGTCGTGTACTCTCTGGTGATGACAGCCTGTTCGGGGTGGAAACCGCGGCGCGACATGGCCGCGCGGGGTGGCCCGGTCAGCGCACCGCGAACTCACCGATGGGATTTGACGCGTTAACCCGCCTATTTGGAGAAGGTCTGGGTTTCAAAACCGGCACCGCGGTAAGCGGCCAGAGAGAACGCCTGTGTCGCCAGGGCGGCCCGAAACAGTTCGGCGGCCTCGTTGGCGTCGCCTCCCTCCAGCAATTGCTTCTGTCCGGCAAAGTATTTGGCTTCACACAGCAATTGTCGTTTGTCGCGTTCGGCCGTTGCCGAGTTCGCGATTTCCGCGAGTTCCACAGGCGTCGTCCGGTCGAGGAACAGTTCGCAAAGTTTCACCGGCCAGCCCATCGGGGGTGTCTTCGAATTCAGCGCGGCTTCCAGAAAGGCTCGTGCTTCTGCCGTCATGCCGCCACGTGCCAGTGCCAGCGCCCGCCAGGGAATCAGATGGCCCAACTGCGGATTCAATTCGCTGGCGCTTTGGAAATCACGTGCGGCCGAGGCGAATTCGTGACGATAGAACTGGGCGTAACCCCGTTCTTCGAATAGCGCGGCTTCCTTCGGAGAGAGCTTGATGGCGGCATTCAAATCCGCAATGGCTTCCGGGGCCTGCCCCAATGCCAATCGGGCAGTGGCCCGCTGTCGGTACGTCAGTGCCGATGTGGCTGGGTCAAGTTTTCCGGCCAGTGCTTGTGTGAAATCGCCTTCGGCGGCGTGCGGGTTGTTCGATTCGAGGAGACACATGCCACGGTTGATGTAGCCGACGGCGAACTTGGGATCGATTCGCAGGCAATTGTCGAAGTCGCTCATGGCGCCATCCAGGTCGCCCGTCGACCGTCGCAGTTTGCCACGGTCATTGAAGGCCACGAGGGAATTGGGCGAGCGCTCCACGGCCAGATCGTAGGCCTTCAGCGACTCTGCCGTCTGGCCCAGGTAGTTCAGGACTTCCGCCCGCTTCAGCAACGATCCCAAATGCTGAGGACTCAGGCGAATCGCCTCGGAATGATCTCGTTCCGCCTGTTTGAAATCCCCCGTGGCCGCGTAGGCCAGTCCGCGTTGGTAGTACAGATTCGCGCGATCTTCGCCGGTAAAGTTCTTGGTTTCCGGATATTGAAGAACCGGTGTCAGGATTTTGACGGCCAATTCGGCATGATCTTTCCGACGTTCGATCTCTGCCAGCGACGATAGCCCGTAGGCATAGGGAATATACACCCAGGGGTACTCGCGACCTGCCGAGAGAATGGCTTGTCGTGAATCCGTGATGCCTTCCCGGACCAGTTTGGCTGAGCCAGCCTGGCGCCCCTGTTCAATCTTGGCACTGGCCCTCAAGTGGTAGGCCACATGCGGGTTGTCTTCCGGATAGTTGCTCATCAGCCAGGTGGCCAATTCGATGACCTTGGCGTAGTCTCCCTTTTGATAGGCGGAATCGGCTTTTGAACGGGCATCGGTAACTTCCGGGGGCGTGCTGGCGGTCTGAGTGCGCTCCCCAAATAGATTCTCGAACAGATTTCGCTCTTGTGCCAGGGCCGCCGACCCCGTCAGGCAGCCGAAACAAACGACGGAAGCGAAAAAACCGAGTTTCATGGAAAGATCTTTCTTAAGATTCAAGAGGCTCACGCGAAACCATTATCATGGCTGTCCCCCCGGGGATTGTCAAAGTGCGTTTGAGCAAAAATCGGAAGGACCGGGACAATGGTCTTCCGAGGAATTTGCCCGTCGTTGTGTTACACTGTGGGCGTTGCCGTCGGACTTCAATCCCGACTCGAGCCTGGCCGAACCTTTGATCAGTAAAGCGATTCCATGAAAACTTCGAACGTGATTATTGGCGCCGTCGTGGGGGCCGGGTGTCTGGTCATGCTCTGTGCCGGCGTGGGGGTCATCGGGATGGTGGGTTTGTTCACTGCGAGAACGGTGACAGTCCCGATCACCAGTACCACGCCCGATCTGGACCAGGCGCAAGAACTGGAATTGCAGGTCGAGGACTATGCCGACGCTCGCAAGTCGTTCCAGACAAAGTTGTGGAAGGTCGGACCTTCGCCTCAGCCGGCCCCGACCAACCTGCAACTGCCGGCGACGATTCAAGAGGTGAAATATCAGTCGGGCGACTTGTCGTTGACGGCGTATGTTGATGTGGCACCGGGCGACAACTCGCGTCGCCCGGCGGTCTTGTTTCTGCATGGCGGATTCGCGCTCGATGAAACCGATCTACAGATGCCGCAGGCGTATCGTGACGCGGGCTTTATCGTCATGCTGCCGCTGTTGCGAGGTGAAAACGGACAGCCGGGCAACTTCACCTTGTGTTACGACGAGGTCGACGATGTCCTGGCCGCGGCCGACGTTCTGGCGGCTTTGCCATATGTGGATTCGGACAGGATGTTCATCGCCGGCCACAGTGTAGGGGGCGTCTTGACCCAACTGGCGGCGATGGCGTCCAAGCGCTTTGTCGGTGCTGCCTCGTTTTCGGGACTGTGCAATCAGCATTTTCAGACTGACATGTCGGTCATTCGTTTTGATGCCTCGGACGACGTCGAATATCGGATGCGTTCGTCGCTGGCCTATGCCAGCAGTTTCAAATGCCCGATTCGCCTCTATTACGGAACGCAAGAGGGATGGCTGGTGCAGCAGACCAATGAGACGGTTCAACGTGCGCTCCAGGCCGGCGTGAATATCGCGGCAGTCGCCATCCCAGGTGACCACCAGTCGTCGGTCCCCTCCGGAATCCGCAGCAGTATCGAGTTTTTCCAGACTCTGGCGAAATAGGGGAAATGTCTCGGGTGGACGGGCTGATGTCCGCTGCGCATGCCGTGTGCTTTTTCAGGCAGACGTCATGACGTGCATGCCCGCGAACCGCGCCAGTTCGCAGAGGAATGCCCTTGCGAAGGGCGCGGGGGTGACTCGAAAAACTCCGCCGACGGAGATCGCAACTGGTCTGGCGAATTCAACTTAGGGAGTGCCTGATTTCGCAAATCAGTCTTGCGAAACGGTATTTCCCCCGTACAATTCTGGGCAATTCGGTCTGTCTGTGATCTGAGCAGCCAGAGGCGAGCTGCCGTTTCGAAGGCATCCGCTCCTACAGGTCAATGCCGCTGCAACGCTCACGCAACAGCTGGTCTGCGAGTTAGCGGAAAACAGGGCAGACCCGGTCACCTTCCCTTGAGTGCTCAAACTGAAGAAGGCTCGTTGATGGATTCGTTGCAGTACCCCAAGGGGGCGTTCATTTTCCTGGCGGGTGATCCCGCGGAACGCGTGTTTCTGATTCGTTCCGGGAAAATTGAACTCGTCAAAGGGCAGGAAGCGTCGTCGGCGCCGCTGGCCGAACTCGGCGCGGGCGAAATTTTTGGGGAAATCAGCCTGCTGGAGCAGCGCCCGCGATCCTTATCGGCGCGAGCCAAGACGGCTGTCGAAATCTCCGGGCTGACTCTCGACGAATTTGAAAACTTCCTGTTGCGTGACGCCGAGGCCTTGCAGCACTATCTGAAGGCCCTCTATGCGAGAACACGACGACTGGCGTCACCGATCGATCCGCAAGCCAGCGAGGGGATGCTGTCGACTCACCGCTACAGTGTTGTGCTCCATCCGCTGACGCGCCGGGCCGCGGCGACGTTGCCCCCGGAAGGACTGGTGGTCCCCAAGTTTCCATTCTGTATTGGTCGCGCGGCCGACGATCACGAACAGATCCCCTCTAATACCAACGATCTGTGGCTGAATGACCATCCCCCTTACAACATTTCCCGAAATCATGCCACGATCGATATCGAGGCTGGCGAAGTGGTCATTCGTGATCGCGGTTCATCACTGGGCCTGTTCGTGAATGAATTGCAGGTTGGCGGCAAATCGAAGCTGCGACAGGTGCCGCTCGAACACGGAGACAACGTCGTTATTCTCGGCGGTCGAATGTCTCCTTATCATTTTCGCGTGGAAGTCACCTCGTAAGCTGCTTCTGACTGCGGCCCCTCATTTCTACCGCCGTCGTCCGGCGTTCGCGTTTCCCTGCCGGGCTGTGAGTGCCATTTGACCGTCGCTGACCGTCAATTGATCGGAGCAAACATCGGGCGCGATCGGACTGGCCGTTGGATTCTTCAGGAACCGTGCTGCGTTCGCAGGCGAATCTCGTGTCGAGACGTTGAGATTCGCGGCGGGGGACCGTGGTGGCTACGGGGTGTCGCCGGCTTTCCATTCACTGCGGATTGATTGGGGTGATCGATCACTCGCTGCGCACCCCGTGGGCAAAGTATGCTTTCCAGATCGCCCCAGGCCGTGCGGGGCGATTGATCACTCGAATTCCAGGGATCCACATGAAATTCGCCGAACTCACTTCCGCGCAATTGGCCGCCCTTGATCGGGAGCAGACTTTGGTCGTCGTCCCGATCGCGGCGGTCGAACAACACGGTCCTCACATGCCGACCGGGACTGATCATTTTCTCTGTACGGCGGTCGCCGAGGCTCTGGAGCAGCGCCGCCGCGATTCGGTCTTGCTCACTCCCACCGTCTGGCTCGGGGCGAGTGCCCATCATTTGCGTCTGGGGTCGACCTTGAGCACGGCGCTGGATACCTACGTGGCAACTCTGTGTGATATCGGCACGTCGCTGCTCGATGACAATTATCGGCGCCTGCTTTTTCTGAACGGACATGGCGGGAACATCGATCCGATGCGCGTGGCACTTCGAGAACTGCAGTTGCCCTATCCCGATTCGCTGCTGGCGGCCGGGTGCTATTGGTCGGTTGCCGATGACTTCATTCGCCAGACGCTGGCCGGGGATCATAAGTTCGTGGGCCATGCCTGTGAGTTTGAAACGTCGATGATGCTGCATGTCCGTCCGGAACTGGTCGCACGGGACCAATTGGAAGATGCCGGTCCCCTGATTACGGATAACCTGCACGGCATGTTCGTCAGTCGCGACATGCGGCAACGCACTCGGGCGGGCTATACCGGTCGGCCGGATCTGGCCTCGCCGGAGAAGGGACGTGTTCTATTCGAGGGAATCATTCAGCGTCTGGAAGCCTTGGTCGATCAAATACTGCGGGAACCCCTCGGCACTGAGCATGCCGAGTTCTTGAATCCCGAGTGAGAGCCATCGTCTTTCCCCCGGCTCGCAGGCCGCATCAGAAGTGGATCGTAAATGGGTTCGGCGAGTGGTCGTCTGGTCTGCAACGGCTGTCGAACTCGACGTGCTGTCACAGAGCAATCCCAGGGGATATGTCGACAGAGCCAAACCCCTGCAAGTGCGCTGTCCCCCTGAATGGAATGATCTGTCCCCCGAATTCTCTTTTCGTTTCGTCCTAAACCGCCGTGTTCACTGACGTCATACTCGCGATCGATGTGGGAAACAGCCGAATCAAGTTCGGGTTGTTGCGCCCTGCCGCACGCGGTGAGCCCCAGACACTCCCTGTTCCTGTGGCCACGGTGGCGGTGCCGATCAACGAGACCTTTGATTGGTCGTCCGTGTTTGAGCTTTGTACCGTGAATCAGGCCCAGATTGAGCGCGTGGCGGTGGCGGGGGCCAATCCGGTGGCGGTGGAGCGGATCCGCGCGTCGTGGCCAGTCCCAGGGCAGTGCGAACCGCGGGTGGTGAACCGACACACGGATCTGGGACTGAAGATCAGCGTCGAATTTCCCGAGCAGGTGGGAATCGATCGCCTGCTGATGGCCGTGGCTGCCGATGTGCTGCGGCCACCCGACCATCCCGCCATCATCGTCGGCGCCGGGACGGCGACCACCATTAACCTCGTGACACACACCGGGACGTTTGCCGGGGGGGCGATCCTTCCGGGACTTGAGTTGGGGGCCCGGTCACTCCATCAATTCACCGCACTGTTGCCGCTGGTGGATATTCCCTCATTGTTGGATGCTCCACAGATTCCCGCGCTGGGTCGAAACACCCATGCGGCGATCAGCAGTGGCCTGTGGTACGGCCATCTCGGTGCCATTCGCGAACTGATCTCGCAACTCTCGGGTGGCAGCCCGTGCCAACCGGCTTTGTACGTCACAGGCGGAAATGGCCGGCGTCTCGCCAGCGGGTTGGGGGGCGATTATCAATTCATCCCGGATTTGACTCTGCGCGGCTTAGCCTGCGTAGCCATGCGGTCTGAGAGCTGACTTTCAAACTGTGAACCTGGAACCCAGAGTCTGTTTGACCCGTGCCGTTCACTGACACCTGTTCGTAGCCTGATTCGGAGCCAACGTGTCCGCTTTGGCCAATGAAAAAACATCGTCCGTCTCTGTCGTCAGAGTGCCACAGGTCGCGTTGCTTACGGCAAGGGGGCGCGGGGCTGTGGCGACGATTCGTGTGCTGGCTCCCGCGTCTTTGTTCGACCAATCGGCCGCCGGGCTGTTTGTGGCCGTCAATGGTCGTTCGGTCGTTGAGCAGGCGGTCGATCGAATCGTTTTTGGACACTGGGGCGCTCCTGCAGCAGCAGAAGACGTCGTTTTGTGCCGGGTTGCCGAGCAATTGACGGAAATTCACTGTCATGGCGGTGATGTGGCCAGCCGTCGGATCCTTGGGGACCTGGAACGGGTGGGCTGTCAAATTGTGCCTTGGCAGGATCTGGCCATGCCACAGGAATGCGGTTTAGACGCGGAATGCCGCGAGGTGTTGACGCAGGCGCCGACTTTGCGGACGGCTTCAATCTTGCTGAAACAGGCGTCAGGGATCTTGCATCAGGCTGTCAATGAGTTGCGGTTGAGTCTTGCCGCTGGGCAGCAGTCAGCAGTTTTACGGCAATTGGCCGAACTGTGGCGCTGGGCCGAATTCGGGCGACATTTGACGACCCCATGGCAGGTGGTGATTCTCGGGCGACCCAATGTTGGTAAGTCGAGCCTGATGAACGCGCTTGCCGGTTTCGAGCGGGCCATCGTGTTTGATCAACCGGGAACGACTCGTGATGTGATTACGGCCGACATCGCCTTGGAGGGGTGGCCAGTCACTTTACTTGATACGGCGGGGTTGAGGTCAACCGATTCCAGGCTGGAAGCGGCCGGGATCGAATTGGCTCAGGCCCAGGCCCGTGCCGCGGACCTGAGGTTGGTGGTGCTGGATCGCAGTCAACCGCCTGAGGCGACCGACCTGGAGTTATTGCAGTCCTGGCCTGATGCCTTGATTGTTGCCAACAAGTGCGACCTTCCCGATGCCTGGGGAGCGAAATTGCCAGGAAATGCCCATGGCATCTCCGCGTTGTGCGGCGAAGCGGTCGATCAACTGGCCGAATCGATCGTGCAGGCACTGGTTTCGGAACAACCACTTGCAGGCCAGGCGATCCCTGTGCATCCTCGGCAGGTTGCCTTCGTGGACAGGGCTCAAGCGGCCGCTCTCAACGGTGATTGGCCAGCCTGCGGGCTGGCTCTGAAACAGCTGCTTCGGGGCTCCGAACCCGAGCCCCCCTCACGATAGTCAACAGGCGCCATTGCCGCCTGGTATGGTAGAATCGCTTCGAGATTCAGTGCTTGGGAGTCACCGTATCTGCCAGAAACAACTTGGCCTGCGGGTCGACTCGGCGGACCGCAGGCGGCGAGTTGAATGAACGATCAGTTCCCTGTCAGGGCGTCATGGAGCGGGGGGCGTTTTCTCGTTCTCGGTTGCCGGTTGGGCACTTGAATGCCGCCACTCGCGGACGAATTCGATCACCATCGGCAGGATGGAGACGACGATGATTCCGAGAATCACCTTCGAGAAGTGCCCTTTCACCCAGGGGGCGTTTCCAAAGCCATACCCCAGAGCCAGGAACGCCGCGACCCAGACCACGCCTCCAATGACGTTGTACAGCATGAACTTTCGATATGTCATACGGCCCATTCCCGCCACAAAGGGAGCAAATGTCCGCACAATGGGGACGAATCGGGCCAGGATGATCGTCTTGCCCCCGTACTTTTCGTAGAAAGCGTGCGTCTTTTCCAGGTGCTTGGGATTCAGAAAGCGAATCTTTTCGCCGCGAAAAATCCGCGGCCCCAGTAGCGACCCGATCCAGTAGTTCACGGAATCGCCCAGGATGGCTGCGATGATCAGGAGGACGAGCAACGTCGACAGGCTCAACCCATCGGGGAGTGCGGCCAACGCCCCCAGGGCAAACAACAGGGAATCGCCCGGCAGAAACGGGGTCACGACCAGACCCGTTTCACAAAAGACAATCAAAAACATCAGGGCGTACATCCAACTGCCGTAATTGTCTTTCAGCCAGACCAGTTCCCGATCGACGTGGAGGATCATGTCGATGAGTTGCTTCACGAAATCCATAGTTGGCAAGCCACAATTCGGGTTGTTACGATGCGCGGGCAGTGATTCCGACCACAGGTTCCGGCGCGCAACAGGCCGGTTCAAGGGGCGCGGAGTGTACAACAACACCGACTCTGGCGGATAGGGTAAACACCGTGAAAGGCCCCGGCCTGCGGATCGATTTAGACGTGCGGAGAACCTGGCGTTGTGCCAAGTGCGGCAAAACGTTGCGCACCGTCGGTGCGGTGACGGCGCAGCGCTGCGGCTGTGCGGATGACGCCACCTGGATGCGGCTCGAACAGTTCGTTCCGCGGCCGCGCTACGTGCCGCCGCATCGCGAGCCGTTGCCAGAATACGGCGAAGAAGTTTCATCGGCCGAGACACCCGCGGCGACGGTCAATGAACTGGTTGCCCCGGCGGCAGAAACACCAACGCAGGCCGCGCCCCCGGTCGAATTGCCGACGACCGAATCGCAGACGTTGTCCGCCACGCCCCCCGAATCTACCGCAGCCGAGCGGCCGATTGATGTGCCCCCCGCAACCGGGGAAGGGGAATTCGGGGCGGGTGTTTCTGGTTCCGTCCCTGCCGACCCGCAGCCCCCCGGATAGTGGAGCGTTGTGCCAGGGAAGGGGGCCGGCGTCGTCGGTTAATCGACTTTTGTTTTCGCACATGGTCGGGACGACCCGTGCCGCGCTATGATTTCGTCGGCATGCTGTGGCTCCCCCCCATCTCCTGGAGTTGATCGTCAGTTCATGAACGAGTCCGATATCGTTATTCGCGGCGCCCGTGAGCACAACTTGCGGGATGTCAACCTGCGGCTTCCCAAGAATCAACTGATCGTCATGACCGGCGTCAGTGGTTCGGGCAAAAGTTCACTGGCTTTCGACACGTTGTACGCCGAAGGGCAGCGCCGTTATGTCGAATCGCTGTCGAGTTACGCCCGGCAATTCTTGGGGCAGATGCCCAAGCCGGAAGTCGATTCGATCACCGGGTTGGCCCCTTCGATTTCGATTCAGCAGAAGACGAGCGGACGGAATCCGCGTAGTACCGTGGGCACGATCACCGAGATTTATGACTATCTGCGGGTGTTGTACGCCCGGGTCGGAACCGGACATTGTCCCCGTTGCGACCGGCCGATCACGGCCCAGACCCGCGACCAGATTCTCGACAACCTGCTGCAGTTACCCGCGAAGACCCGCTTTCTGGTGCTGGCACCGGTCGTGCATCGCCAGAAAGGCGAATACCGCGACCTGTTCGACGACCTGCTCAAACAGGGATACCTGCGGGCCCGAGTCGATGGCGTCGTTGTGGCTCTGTCTGAGAATCTGAAACTTGACCGCCAGATGCGGCATTCGATCGAAGTGGTCGTCGATCGACTCGAAGCCGGTGTTGTCGGTCGCACGCGACTGGCCGAGGCTGTCGAAACAGCGCTGCGTCTGGGAAATGGCAGTCTGATCATCTCGATTGTGCAGCCTGCCGGTTCGCGGGCCCCGGGATCTTTGGGGATGGCTGGTGACGAGGCAGATTTCGGTCCGTCTGATGCCGACGGCCCGTCAGCACCGCAGCTGAAGTCGGCCAGCCGAAAGCGGAGCGCAAACAGTGAAGCAGGCGGCCGAGAGGGGGGTGAAGCCTCTGTCGACCGGCTGTTCAGTTCTCGCTACGCCTGCACCGAATGCAACGTCAGTTACGAGCCACCCAGTCCGCAATTATTCAGTTTTAACAGTCCCCAGGGCATGTGCGCGTCATGCAACGGTCTGGCGCAGCGGCATGATTTTGATCTGGGCCTGCTGATTCCCGATGATTCCCTGTCACTGGCCAAAGGGGCCGTGACCTTGTTGGGCCGGATGCGCGATCTGGGGCGTTGGCGCCGTCACATCTTCGAAGGTGTCGCCACGCTGCTGGAACGCGAACAGGGACTTGCTGAAGGAACCTTGTTGACGACGCCGTGGCGCGAGTTACCAGAGCCTGTGCGACAGCAGTTGCTCTACGGGACGGGTGATCGGAATGTCACCTTCAGTTGGCGACATCGAGGGGGCGTCTGGAAACATGGCGGCACGTATGCCGGTATCGTTCCCGAATTGCTGGAGAGTTACCGCAAGGCGCGAAATCCGATGCGCCGACGGCAACTCGAGAAGTACATGCGGGTGACGGGGTGTTCCGCCTGTCAGGGGACTCGTCTCAATCCGCAAGCCCGTTCGGTGCGGATTGTCTCCGAATCGTTTGCCCCGCCAGCGGCATCAGTGAGCGAGTCAGGCGTTCGCGGGACGAAGCGCGGTGCGGCAGCACGTCGGCAGGCGTCAGCGACTGCCGCAGCCGGGCCTGCGACGTCCCTTTCACTGCCCGACATCTGCGCCCTCACGGTGGCCCAGGCGGCACAGTTCTTCGAGAAGCTGGCGCTCGATTCAACCGGCCAGTTGATCGCCGAGGAGATCCTGAAAGAGATTCGCGGTCGCCTCGGATTTCTGTTGAAGTGCGGACTGGATTACCTCACCCTCGATCGCAGTGCGCCGACGCTGTCGGGAGGAGAAAGTCAGCGGATTCGGCTGGCGGGTCAGATTGGCTGCGGCCTGGTGGGGGTCGTCTATATTCTGGACGAACCATCGATTGGACTGCATCCGCGCGACAACGACAAACTGCTGGAAAGTCTGCTCGCGCTACGCGATCAGGGAAACACCGTCATTGTCGTCGAGCATGACGAAGACACGATTCGGGCTGCGGATTACGTCATTGATTTCGGGCCCGGTCCGGGTGTCCGGGGCGGGGAAGTGGTCGCCTCGGGAACGCTGGACGAAGTTTGCAGCCAGCCCCGCAGTCTGACGGGCCAATTCATCACCGGCGCCGCCCGGATTGAAATCCCGGCAGAGCGCAGGGCCTCGGGTAAGAAGCAACTGACCGTACACGGGGCCCGACACAACAATTTACGCAACGTAACCGCCGCGTTCCCGCTGGAAACGTTCATTTGCGTGACCGGCGTCAGCGGTTCGGGGAAAAGCTCGCTGGTGACCGATATTCTGTGGGAAGCACTGCACCGGGATTTGAACGGTGGCGAAGGGCGACCGGGCGCTTTTCAGAAGCTGTCCGGACTTGAGCATCTCGATAAAGCAATCGATATCGATCAGTCACCGATTGGCCGCACACCGCGCTCCAACCCGGCCACCTATGTCAAGCTGTTTGATCTCATCCGCGACTTGTACACCCAGCTTCCCGAATCGAAGATTCGCGGCCATAAGCCCGGACGATTCAGTTTCAATGTCGCCGGTGGACGCTGTGAAGCCTGCGAGGGCAACGGCTCGACCCGGCTGGAAATGGATTTCCTGGCCGACGTCTGGGTGACTTGCCCGGTCTGTAATGGCCGGCGGTTCAACCACGAAACGCTGGAAGTCCACTACAAGGGGAAGAGCATCGCCGAAGTGCTGGACATGGATGTGCAGCAGGCGCTGGTGCATTTTGAAAATGTGGCCCCGATTGCATCGCTGCTGCAGACACTCCATGACGTCGGACTCGACTACCTGAAACTGGGGCAGCCATCGCCGACACTGTCCGGGGGCGAAGCCCAGCGGATCAAGCTGGCGCGGGAACTCGGGAAGCGTGCCACGGGGCGAACGATCTATCTGCTCGACGAACCGACAACCGGACTGCATTTTGCAGACGTACAGAAACTTCTGGAAGTGCTGCATGGACTCGTCGAGCGGGGCAACACGGTGCTGGTGGTCGAGCACAATCTGGATGTCGTGAAAACGGCGGACTGGGTGATTGATCTGGGGCCCGAAGGTGGTGCCGGCGGGGGGCAGATCATCGCGGCGGGAACGCCTGAACAAATCGCCGCCTGCACGGCATCGCATACCGGTCAGGCCCTCGCTCGCGTGTTTGCGGCCCAGCGCGCGGCGGTGCGTGCCTCGGGAGCCCGCGGCAAGTCGGGGCGGAATGCTAACTCTTCGCCCCGCGTCACATCGGTGGCCCGCGCCACGAAAGCCGGCCCGGCGTCCCGTTCGACACCGATCGTTGTCAAAGGGGCATCGCAACACAATCTGCAGGGGGTCAATCTCGAGATTCCGCGGTATGCGATGAGCATTTTCTGCGGCCCCAGCGGCAGCGGTAAGTCCTCTCTGGCGATGGACACCCTCTACGCCGAAGGGCAGCGGCGTTACGTCGAGTCCCTCTCGGCCTACGCCCGGCAATTCCTGGGGCAGATGCCCAAGCCCCGGGTGGAACACATCACTGGTTTGTCGCCCGCCATCGCCATCGAACAGAAAACCGTGGGCAACACCCCCCGTTCGACGGTGGGGACAACGACCGAAATTTACGATTATCTGCGAATTTTGCTGGCACGTCTGGGGCAGGCGTACTGTCCGACCTGCGGCATCCCGGTCGACACGCAGGCTACGGATGAGGTCATCGCCCGAATTCTCAAGAAACCCTCTGGGATTCGGTTGATGTTGCTGGCTCCGCTGGTCGTTGAAGTCGGCGGGTCGTATGAACGGCTGTGGGAACGTCTGGCGACGCAGGGGTTTCGCCGGGTGCGGGTGAACGGAGTCACCTATACCGTGGATGCCGTGCCGGAGATGGATCGTCGGCGAAAGCATGAAGTCGCGGTCGTTGCAGACCGGATCACGATCGGGAAAGACCCGCGCAAGCGGATCGCCGAGTCAGTGGCCAGTGCCCTGGATCTGGGGCAGGGCTGGTTGCATGTTGTCGAAGTTCTTGAGGGGCAGCCCGAAACGGAATGGCCGGTCGAGAAGTTCAGTCTGCATCGCACCTGTCACAGTTGTCTGCGCAGCTTCGAAGATCTGTCGCCAAATCACTTCTCGTTCAACAGTTCGCTGGGGTGGTGTCCGGCCTGTGAAGGGTTGGGAATTCAACAGGGGACGAATCTTGCGGCTCTGATCGCCGACCCGCGCAAGTCGCTTGGCGAAGGGGCCGTGGCGGCATGGCCTGATCCGCGTGAGAACCCCCTGTTTGGCCAGATGCTGCAGGCCATTTCGCGGCAGTTTCAGATGCCATTGGATGTGCCGTTCGAACGGCTGGATCCCCGTCACCAGCGACTGGTTTTGTTCGGGGCCGGTGATCGCTGGGTCACATTGGGTGGGGCGCCGGAGGCCCCAGCGACGGCACCGCGCGGCGCGGAAGCATTCAAATTTCAGTACAAGGGGCTTTACCCGGCCGTCGAAGAAGCGACGCGGGTCTCGTATTCCTATCGACTCAAGCTCGAGCATCTCGCGGGGGAAGTTGCGTGTTCGGTCTGTCGTGGCAGTCGATTGCGGGATGACGCGGCGGCTGTTCAGTTCGGCGACAAAACGCTTCAGGAACTGTGTGAGTTGCCGTTGGGAGAGTGCCTGGAGTTCTTCCGCGGTCTGAAGCTGGACGGTCCCCAGAAGAAAATCGCCGGCGACCTGTTGCGTGAAGTCATCGGCCGGCTGTCGTTTTTGGTCGATGTGGGACTGCACTACTTGACGCTGTCGCGAACGATGCCGACGCTGTCTGGTGGTGAGAGCCAGCGAATCCGACTGGCCGGGCAAGTCGGGCGCGCCTTGACGGGAGTTTTGTATGTCCTCGATGAACCGACCATTGGACTGCATCCACGCGACAATGGCCGATTATTGGGTGCCTTGCGCCGCTTGCGAGACCTGGGAAACACGGTGATCCTGGTCGAACACGATCGCGAAGTGCTGGAGGCGGCCGATCGTTTGTTTGATTTTGGTCCCGGGGCGGGGCGGTTTGGCGGGACGATTGTCGCGGAAGGCGCACCGGGGCCCTTTAAGCGGGCCGCCCGCTCGCTGACCGGAAAGTACCTGTCGGACCAGGAGCAGATCGCCATTCCTGCGAACCGCCGCATGCGTGCGGATGCACTCCCTCCGGGTGGTGGGTGGCTGGCAGTGCAGGGGGCCCGTCTGCATAACTTGAGAAACGTGGACTTGCGAATTCCTCTCGGAACGTTGTGTTGCGTGACCGGTGTCTCGGGGTCGGGAAAAAGTTCGCTGATTGAGGAAACCCTGTCGCGAGCCGTTGCCAAACATTTGCACAATGCCCGCGAAACGCCGGGACCGTACGAGAAGCTCGTGGGGCTGGAACTCGTCAACAAGGTGATTATCGTCGATCAACAGCCGTTGGGATCGACCCCCGCATCCAATCCGGCGACCTACACCGGAGTCTTCGATCA
>JAFEBR010000925.1 GCA_018242565.1 Planctomycetota bacterium
GACGTGAACCATCCTCCCGAGCGACTGCAGAAGAAACGACCAGCCGGTTTGACCGAAACCGAATGGAAAGAATTTCTCAAGCACACCGAAATCACAAAGCTGTATGTGGAATACACCATCCACTGATGCCGACGGCGACACCGCCATCGCCCCAGACTCGTGACATAAGCTCACGCGACACCCGCCTCCGCCTGCCGCGAAACGACCGCGGGGCTTGGCCTGACCACTGCGTCACGGATGTGACCCGACCTTATTTGCCGAAGGCCTGCACCGCCGCGTCCACAAATGCGGGATAGATCTGGGCCCCATTCGTGCCCGCGTAGCCGGCGTGCTGCACCAGGTAAATGAAAATCAACCCGCGTTGCGTGTCGACGGTCATATTCGTGCTCAGCGCACCGCCATGCCCGAAACTGGGGCCCGCAGTCCAGCCCAAACCCCAATTCTCGGAGATCCCGGCTCCGGTTTGCCGTTTCGTCATCTGCTGCACGGCCTCTTCAGACAGAAAACGACGCCCTTCAAACAAGCCCCCCGCCAGCGCCATTTGGCACAGATGGGCACAATCGTGCGCCGTCGAAAACAGCCCACCAGCCGGCATCGGCCCGCGCGTCCGATCGTCCAGCGGATAAGTCAACTGCTCGATCTTCATCTCCTCAAGATCATTCTTGGCGGCATTTGGTTGGTAAGCCTTCGCCAAACGCGTCAGTTGTTCCGCATTGGGCCAGAACGTGGTGTCCTTCATCCCGAGGGGCTTGAACACCCGCCGATCGAGAAACTCCTCAAACGGCATTTCGCTGACGACTTCGATTATCCGCCCCGCGGTGTTGATGCCGGCATTGCTGTACTTGAACTTCGTTCCGGGCTCCCACAACAACGGTGCCAACGTGTAGCTGCGTACGGCGTCGCACAGTTTCAGCCCGTCGAGGCGCGGCTGTTCCATTTCCGAGCGAAAATCGAGTCCGCTGGTGTGCGTCAGAATCTCGCGGACCGTGATCGGATGCGCCGGCCGCTTGAGCACCAGCCGATCGTCTGAACGCTCCACCGGCACCCACAAATTCTTAAACTCCGGCAGAAATTTCTCGACCGGATCTTCGATTTTCACCAGCCCTTCGTCGACGAGCAGCATCAGAGCGGTCGCCGTGATCGGCTTGCTCATCGATGCAATCCAGAACAGAGAATCGGGGCGCATCGGCTTCTGCTGCGCGATGTCGGCGACCCCCACCGTTTCGACGTCCAGAATCGCCTGCTTGTCAGCCACGAGCAGCACGGCGCCCGCCAGTTCGTGTCGATCGACAAAAGGCTGCAGGGCCGGTGCCAGTCGCGGGGTTTTGTCGGCTGCCTGGGTGGGTCCGCCCAGACACACGAGCCAGGCACAAAGGACCAGCCCCACACCTGCCACGCCGCGAGTTCGCCACGAATTGCGCATCATCCGATTTCCACCCTGATCCAGAGAACGATTGACGGGCCAAGCGAGGGCCAGAATATCAGATTCCCGGTGGAAAGTCGCGCTGAACACGCGCTGGACTCAGCGCCCCCGCTCGTCGCTGGCGTCTGCGTCGTTGACGTAAGGTTCCAATTTCTCGCGCAAGTTATCCCGGGCCCGGGATAGCAACGATTTGACAGCCGCGGCCGTCATGTCGAGCGCCTCGGCGATTTCGCTGTAGCTCATCCCCTCGTATTTGTGCAGCAGCACGGCCATGCGCTGGTGTTCATTCAGCGTGTTGACCGCTGCCGTAACAATCGACTGCATTTCCCGCTGGTCGAACTGGCGTTGCGGCATCATGCCCGATTTGTCCGCGAGCATCCGTTCGATCGGTCGTGCGCCCGAGGAAGAGTCATCGACCGGTGAGGCAAATTCCCGACGGCGTCCTTCGTCGCGGCGCCGATTGAGCGCCAGGTTGTGTGCGATCCGGTACAACCAGGTAGAGAATCGGGCCGTCGGTTCATAACTGCTCCGGGCCTGGTAGACGCGAAAGAAAACTTCCTGGGTCACGTCTTCGGCGATCTCGACACTTCCCACAACATGCGACAGAACGGCCACCAGGCGTTGCTGGTAACTCGTCACCAGGCTGGCAAACGCGAGTTCATCTCCCGCCTTGGCCCGTAACATGGCCCGGACGTCGGGGTCACGAACGGCCGGGGATTCTGCCTCGACCAAAGTGGTACGCCGGGCGCCAGTCACCGAAACCGGAGAATCAACCTGCTGGGGACTTATCGACGCAACCATACGATTTCCTGATAAAGGGGGTCCTCTTAGGAGTTGCGAATCCCCCGACAACACCGCCGGAGATTCTCCTGTTTCGGACAAATTTCAGGAATTTCTCAGAAAATACGACAAATGCCTCCGAAAGCGGTCCGCTCCACCCTGCCAGTGCCCCTCAATGCGTGCGCGAAAGCGCCAGATTTCCCAACGGGATTCCCCTGCCCAACACCCAGGAAATCCCAACTGGCCCGAGTCCAGGTGCATTTCCCCGCACCCCCAAAGAGAACTCAAACCCATAATACGCAATAGCTTACAACACACAGCCAGAACCGACGGATCAACAGCCAGGCCAGAGAACGCCGGGTGTGACTAAGCCTGGCTCCGAATCGGAACAGCGGCCCTGAGGTTCTGCCGCCAGATTCAAAGTAGACTGCGAAACGGCAGTCTGAGGAACGATCCGCGAGCAGGTCTCGACGGCTGGCCAGTGACTCTGAACTGCCGGATACCGCACTCGGAACCTCGGCGTGGCGAGTGCCATGACCGAAGCCGGAACATCTCGCGAACTGCGGTCGAATTCGCAGATTCTGGCAACAAGTGGGCGGAAATGGTTCCGCTCGGCTCGTGGACCTCACCATGAATGGGGGGGAGATCGCATCTGACCAAGGACCTCGTCAGCAATCCAACGGATTCGAACCGTGCGGCCCCGGTCTCGGGGGAGGAGCACGGGGCGCACGAGCGGTTCGATTCCGATAGAAATCAACTACGAGGCTGGTCGCGAGTTACGCCGATTCGGGAACTTGTTGGCCGCGGGCGGAACCTCTTCAGGATCGCCCCCGGTCGCCCGGATATTCTCGCGTTGAATCGCTTCGTAAACTTCCTGCCGGTGCACGGGAATTTCAGTTGGAGCCTGAATTCCCAGCCGGACCTTATCGCCGCGGATGTCCACCACCGTGATCACGATATTGTCACCGATGATGATGCTTTCGTCGCGCTGTCTCGACAGAACAAGCATCTTGCCCACTCCTTACTTCATGTAATGGAATCTATTCAATGGCGGTCATCAGTGGCCAGAAATTGGCACCTGCCGCTGTAGGCCGTACAAATTACGCAACTTGCAACCCGTCCTGACGTTCGCTGTTGCGCATTTCAGTCGGATGTTACGAAAGATCGTCAAGCCATTTCGCGTACAGCACTCACAGTGCTCAAAATCGCCGATTCCCGCGCAACGCGTTGCCAGCGAACCGATTGTTCCGTTAATGCCGCTTCCCGGAAATATTCCACGGAAACAGAAATTCGCAGTCGGTGGCGTTCCGTGGCTGAATTCATAGAATGAGGGATTCCGAGCCGTTTATCTGGACGGAACAATTTGCCAGGGTTGCGGTCAGCCCAGTCCCCGGTCTGGCAGCCACGCCAGGCGTGGTCGCGTCACCGATTTGAAAATCCTCACTTCCTGCAGGAACCCGATTCGTGCCCGTTACTCTCAGCCACTTCGCCAAAAATCTGAATGTTGAAACTGCCTTTACCGTGCTGGCCGTCGCCAAAACGTTAAAGGCCCAGGGCAAGGATGTCGTCGAACTCGAAATTGGCGACAGTCCGTTTGAAAGCACCGCCTCGGCGAAAGCCGCCGGTGAACAGGCGATCCGCGACAACCAGTCTCACTATTGCCCTTCTCCTGGCATTCCCGTGTTCCGCGAAGCAGCCGCCAAATTCGTGAGCCAGGAATTTGGAATCCCCGCCAAAGCCGAGAACATCGTCGCCGGCCCGGGCGCGAAGATTTTCGAACAGTTCTTTTGCGAGGCGTTTCTCAATCCGGGTGACGGCGTCCTGGTGTTCAGTCCCCATTTCCCCACCTTTCTGCCCAACATCGAACGCCGGCAGGCGCGAGCCGTGCTGGCCCCCTTGCGACAGGAACAGGAATTCCGCCCCGATATCGCCGCCATCGAAAACTTCCTGAAAACCGACCCGGCCCCCAAGGCCCTGTTCCTCAACTCGCCCCACAATCCCACCGGCGGCGTGGCCACGCAGGAAGATCTGGTGGCCATTGCCAACCTCGTTCGCGGCAAGGATATCGCCGTCTTCAGTGATGAACCGTATTGCCACATGGTCTGGAAGGGCCGGCATCGCTCGCTGCTGGAACAGCCGGGGATGCTCGACCAATGCGTCGCCGCGTACACGTTCAGTAAGTCGTACAGCATGAGCGGCTGGCGCCTGGGCTTCGCGGTCTCGTCCGCTCCGATCGCCGATGCCATCGCCAAGATGACCAACACGTGCCTGTCCTGCGTGCCGCCGATCGTGCAACTGGCCGGTGCCGCGGCCCTGAACAATGACCACGCCGAGCGCGACCGCGTGATGCAGCTCTTCCGCGAAAAAGTAGTTCTGCTGACGAACGGGCTGAATCAAATTGAAGGCTTCCGGACGCTCGATCCCACGGCCACGTTTTATGTCTTCCCGAATGTCGCCCCGGTGTGCAACAAGCTGGGCATTACCAGCCATGGTCTCGCGCTGTACCTGCTCGAAGGTGCCGACGACAAATTTGGCGTCGCGTGTCTGGGGGGTGAGTGTTTCGGCGAAGCCGGAGCCGGCTTCCTGCGGTTCAGTTGTGCCGAACCGAACGAACGCCTGCAGCAGGCGCTCGACTTCCTGCCGGTCGCCATTTCCCGAACCGACCGCGTCGCGGCGTACCTCGAGAAACACCCGAAGTTCCGGCTGGCGAAACCCTACCCCACGGCCAAATGACCTTGGCCAAGGACTGTCCGCTACTGGATGTCGGTCGGCAACGCATTCCCGTGCGTATCCACGGCATCCAGCGGGCGTAGCCTGTATCGCGAACAGACCTGCTCGGGATGGTCAACAACATCCCATTTGAGAGACCGGGCAACGCTCCCCCCAGACTGCGGCTCCCATCGGGGAGTCGCAGGCCACGACCGTGCCCGAGATTCGGAACAGACCCGCCGCTCGATCGCCCAAGCGTCCACAGAACCTCACAGATGACAAGTCGAGACTGAAATGGCGTACCGGTCCTCCGGCGCATGCTCAGTCGTTCCTGACGATTCACTTCCTGGCAGCGTGACCCCATGCACATGAGATGGCCTCTTCGCCCATGGTTGACCGTGGTCGGAGGGATCTATTGGCTGGCCATGTTCATTGCCACCCACATCCCCAAAGTACCGCAGGAACTGGTCATGCCCGGCGGTGACAAAGGCATGCACTTCACGGCCTACGCTGTCCTGGCACTGATTCTGACCACTCGGCAATTCTGGGGAGCCCACTGGAAGTGGCGCACGGCGGCACAGATCATCGTCGTCGTCGCGGTTTACGGCATTGTCGACGAACTGACCCAGATTCCGGTGGGCCGACATGCCGACGTCTGGGACTGGCTGGCTGATGTATCGGGCGCCCTGTTTGGCCTCGCGACGGCCGCCGGCTTGCGATTGCTGGGACCAGGCCGGCTACAAAAGAACCCGGGCCCCACCGTCCCTCGTTAGAAAATTCCGAGCTGGTCGCGGGCCTCGTCGGTCATCCGAGCCGGGGTCCAGGGGGGACTCAGCACGAGCTTGATTTCGGCCGACTTCACGCCTTCCACTTTTTCCAGCGCCAGTTTCGACTGCTGCACAATCTGCGGACCGGCAGGACAGGCGGGACTGGTCAAAGTCATTTCGACTTTGACCGTTTCACCTTCCTGTTCGACCCCATAAACCAAACCCAGGTCGACGATGTTAATCATCAGTTCCGGATCGACCACCTCTCTCAGGGCGTCGAGCAAAGCCGTCTCTTCTGCCATGGTGTGTATCTCCTCAGGGCGAGCCCAGCAAAATGTTGTTCCCTTCGACACGCACGGCAAACGTCGAGATCGGCTCGACGGCCGGCATACAGAGGGGCCGAC
>JAFEBR010000926.1 GCA_018242565.1 Planctomycetota bacterium
CTGGCTCGTGCGTTTCGAAGGGACTTCCACCTTTTCCTGCGGCGGCACAAACGTGGCGCTGGCGCCACGGTCGGCCCCTGCGTCGCCGCTGATTTCGGCCTCGGCATTCTCGCCAGCCGGAGCAGAAACCGCCTCTTCGCGAATGGTCGGAATCGCTTTCGCCTGTTCCGGATTGATGGTCGGATTCAACTGCACCCGCGGGGCCGAGGCCGCGTCACCCGCAGGGGTCACGTCGGCACTGGGGGCCGCCGGTGTGGCAGCCGCAGTCTCCGCCGGAGACGCTGGTTCTCCACTGGTGGCCGCGGGAGTTTCGGAAGGGACAGGTTCAGTGGTTTCGGTTGTCATCGCAAAGCACATCCTGGACGTGACTCATGCCGCAACGGGCAGACTGGAAATAGAGAAAATCCCCAGAAACCATAGCCAATAACAAATGAGAATTCCACCGCAACGCGATTCTCAAATGCCTTGTTAAGCCGAATCGTCGGGAACCCGGAAAACACTGACCCGCCCAAGGGTCACGCCACGTCGACGCAATTGTGTCTCCCAACCCCGCTATCGCCTCAGGCCGACTCCGCGGGCACCAATCGGATATTGGTACCGGCCGCGGCCAGGTCCGGCCACAAACCGACGCGCGTACCGGCCAGAAGCGCCGCCCCATAGGCGGCCTCCTGGGTGTGAGCGGGGAACCAGACCGGCCTTTGAAATCGGCGACGGATCTCTTCCACGAGCAGCGGATTGTTGCGCAGGCCGTTTCCCGATCCGATGATCCGATTCAGGCTCTCGGGGCGGAACGAGCCGGCCGCCTCGTAGAACGAATACATCCCCTGGGCAATTCCACGCAGGACCGCCCGGGCCACATGGCCGAGCGTGAAGTTGTCGACAGTCACATTTCGAAATTCCCCCCGCGCGGCGGGCTTCCAGCGCGTCCCGCGAAACAACGGGTCGCAGACCAGTGTGTCGTCGGCTTCCGCCAGATCGGCCGCCAGCCGATTCATGACCGAGTAGATCTCATCAGACGACTTTTGAATCCCAAAGGCTCCCAACCACTTGGCAACCGTGCGATTCACCCAGGCATAGGCGTCTCCGCCGGACAACCCGGGACCGACCAGCATCAGGCGGCCGATCGGCAGATAGCGTGTTTCCATACCGTCCAGTCGAGTGAATTCGGGAACGGGCCAGTTGATTTGTCCCCCCGTGCCCACATTAATCTGGATGGCCGGCGCCCCTGCGGGAACACTTCCCAGCACGGCCGCCTGATTATCGCCGATGGCATTACAGACCGGCAGTCCTGCCGGAAGCCCGACCTCTGACGCGACTTCCGGCGACACTCCTCCCAGGATCTCGCCACTTTCTCTAACCGCCGGCATCAAGGCTTCAGACAATCGACACGCCTGGAGAAGTTCCGGACTCCAGCGGCGGTGCTCAAGATCGAAGACACCTAACGATTGGGCGTTGCCCGGGTCGGTGGATATCGGCTGGCCAGTCAGTCCGGCACCGATCCAGTCGGCGACACAGGTCGCCGTGTTGCCACCAGTAGTCAATGACACCCCCTGGTGCCCCAGCACGAACAATGTGGTGCCGAGAAAGCCGGCCGCCGGCCGCGACCCGGCCGAATGCAAAGCGGTCGCCGAGCAGTTCTGCAGCACCAGATCGAGGTACGTCGTCGGCCCCGCTCCAACCGGTTGATTGGCCCGCCGGTCCTGCCAGGTCAAAAGATTCGTGACCGGTTCCCGATGTCTGTTGACCACGAGTCCGCCATGCATTTGTCCAGTGATTCCCAGACACACCGGGAGGGCTGGCAAGCGACTCGCCAGCTGACGGAGAACTTTCCAGGCCACTTCACGCACGCGCTGCGGGTTCTGTTCGGCCTGTCCGGTAGGCAGCCCTGTGACTCCGGAATCGTTGGGCAATTGCACATGCGCCACCAGTTCGCCCTGCGGATTCACCGCGACGGCGGCAATTGAGGTAGTTCCCAGATCCAACGCCAGTGCCAGCGACATGCCAAATTTCCTGTTGGTCGCGAATTGCTTGAGATCCATCGGCATGATGAATCAGGCACGATTCTGGTCGCCTTGGCCGGGAAGTCAATTCTGGGGGCCGAGTTCGCCGCCGCGTAATCAACAAGTGCCGTACCGCAGAATCCTGTGTCAGTCGGCACCGATCTCAAGCGCAGGCGTGCTGCGATGCGCTGCACGCCAATCTTGTTCGCGACTCCGGCGACCGTTAAAGTGAACCCAGCGCTGTGCATTCGATCTCACGACGATGGCTTTTCCCAAGTTCACAACAATCGGCAGTTGACGTGTCCATGTCCGTACTGGTTCATGCTGTCGATCAGCCACACACAGCGCCCTTCCGCATGCCGGACCGGTTTCTGCATGAAGTGACCTTCTTCATGTCGATGACCGGGGCCGACGGCATTCCCAAATTGCCGGCCCGGGAATATTGGGTCAGATTATCTGACTCGCGCCGGTTTCTGGACGATGGCTGCGTACGAATTGTGTCCGCGCTGGACAGTGACCAGCAGGCCGAAATGGAACTGACGGAAGAACAAGAGGCGTGGCTCGAATGGATGGTTCGCCACAACATTGAGCATATTCGGCTCGAATAAGTCAGCCGGCGATGGGGAGCAACCAGGTTTCCCGCACGCCGCGCTGTCGACATCCTCTTCTTCTCTTTCCGTGGGCACGAGTGAAATGGTCCTTCCACAAGAACAAGTCCGACATCCGGAAACACAGCACTTCGACCTGATTGTCATCGGCAGCGGTCCAGGAGGCGAAGGGGCCGCGATGCAGGCGGCCAAGCACGGAAAACGGGTCGCGGTCGTCGAACGGGGCCAGAAAGTCGGCGGTTCGTGTACGCACTCCGGAACAATTCCCAGCAAGGCCTTACGGTTCGCCATCTTTCAGATGACCGAAGCCAACCGCAATCCCCTGTTCCGCGATGCCGGTGTCGCGATCAACCTGACCTTTCCGCAGTTGCGACGCAGTGCCCGCTCCGTCATCGAAAAACAGGTTGACATGCGGCGGACGTTCTACGAACGAAACCAGGTTCCCATCTTCCATGGCCAGGCCCGGTTCATCGATCCGCATACGATTGAGGTCATTGACGAAGTGCAGGCGCGTCATCGACTGTCGGCTGATTTCTTCGTATTGGCGGTGGGAGCCAGTCCGTACCGGCCTGCTAATATCGATTTCACGCATCCGCGAATTTACGACAGCGAGACCATTCTGGACCTGCCGGATACTCCCCGATCGATCACGATATACGGGGCCGGCATCATTGGCTGCGAATACGCGTCGATGTTTCGCAACCTCGAAGTCAAAGTGAACCTGGTCAACACCCGCGACAAATTGCTCGAGTTTCTCGACGACGAAATCACCGACGCGCTCGCGTACCACCTGCGCGAACGCGGGACGCTGATCCGGCATCGCGAAGATTTCGAAAAGGTCGAAGGGCTCGACGATGGCGTCATTCTGCATTTGAAATCGGGCAAACAGTTAAAAACCGATATTTTTCTGTGGGCCAACGGCCGAGCCGGAAACACCCAGGAATTGGGGCTCGACGCGGTTCAACTTGCTCCCGACAAACGAGGCATTCTCGCCGTCAACGAGAACTTTCAGACGGCCGTGCCCCATATCTACGCCGTGGGCGACGTCATCGGTTTTCCCTCGCTGGCCAGTGCGGCTTATGTGCAGGGACGGTTCGCCTCGTCGCACCTGATGGGCACGCCATGCGATCGCATGATGATTCAGGACATTCCCACGGGCATTTACACGTCACCGGAAATCAGTTCGGTCGGCCGGACCGAGCGCGAGTTGACGGAAGCCCGAATTCCCTACGAAGTCGGGCAGGCCTTGTTCCGCAGCCTGGCTCGTGCCCAGATCACCGGTCAGACGACCGGCATGCTGAAGATTCTGTTCCATCGCGAAACGCTGGAGATTCTGGGCATTCACTGTTTCGGCTCGAATGCGTCTGAGATCATTCACATCGGACAGGCGATTTTCTCGCAACCGGCGCCGAACAATACCCTGATGTATTTCATCAATATCACCTTCAATTACCCAACCATGGCCGAAGCCTACCGCGTGGCCGCTCTGAATGGTTATAACCGTTTGTTTTAACAACAGACTGGAGCACCGCGATGCGCGCCTGGCGGTTTTACGGCTTTAATGACCTGCGGTTGGATGATGTCCCCGAACCCCAATGTAAGCCGGGGCATGTCATCGTCGAACCTTTGCACGTGCAACCCAGCGTCACGGAAGCCCAGTTAGCCTTTGGCATCCGCACCCTGGCGTACGAGAAAATTAAACGCCGCCTGGAAACCGAAGCGCCCGTCCAGTTGTTTGGACATGAATTCTCGGCGCGGATCATTGAAGTCGCCCCCGATGTCGTGGGGTTTGCCGTCGGAGACCGCATCGCCGCCCGGGCTAAACTGCCCTGCCAGACGTGTTCGCTGTGTTTGACGGAACGCAGCCATTTATGCCGCAAAGGTCCCATCATCGGGTTTCAGTTGCCGGGCTGTTTTTCCGAACGAGCGATTTTGCCCGCCATCGCGCTGGTGAAACTCGATGACCGGATTTCCGACAGCGAAGGGGCCTGCCTGCAATCCTTGAGCGACTCGGTCGCGTCGGTCGAAACGGCAGACTTGAAGATTGGCAACTCGGTGGTCGTATTTGGTCAGGGCAGCATGGGCCTGGAGTGCATGCAGATCGCCCGACTCAGCGGCGCCGGCCAGATCATCACGGTTGATGTGCGTGACGAAGCCTGTGCCGTATCGCGGCAACTCGGGGCCGATCATGCCCTCAATGCCACCCAGTGCAATCCAGTCGAGGTGATTAAGGACTTGACCGACGGCAACGGAGCTGATGTCGTCTTCGAATGCGCAGGGGGCAGCCCGAAACAGGGACTCGCCGGCGAGCGCACCGTTTCACAGGCGATCGATGCCGTCCGGTCCGGAGGCAAGATTGTTGGCGTCTCGTGGTTTGGTCAGCCACTCGAAATCGACATCGACCTCTTGCGCGAACGCAGCCTGCGGTACCTGTTCCCGGACATCAGCACTCGCGGCCATCTGGAACACACCGTACACTTGGTCGCCTCGGGGCGGGTCAAACTCAAGGAGACGATCACCCACGTCCTCGAGGGACTGGAATCGGTCCCGCGGGCTTTCGAAATCACCGCGGCCAAAGGGAAATTCCAGGCCATTAATCCGGCCCAGGTGGTGGTCCAGCGCTGACCACCCCTTGAGCCAAGGCGACCCGCGGCAGACTGCCAAGGCATGCGGCTTACCGGGCCGACTGGCGTGACCGGTCGCACGTTATGGTCTACCGGGGACCGCCCCTGCGCGGGTGCACCTTCTGGTTGCTGCGAACTTATCGCTGTCGTCCCGGACGACAGAAATTCCTGTTGTAGTTGAGAATCGTGAAGCTGACTCCCCTTCCCATTGATGACGTGCTGCCGCAGCTGCTGGCCGCACTGACCTCGCACCGCAATGTCGTCCTGAAAGCCCCGACGGGATCGGGAAAGACGACGCGCGTCGCCGGGGCCATTCTCGATGCCGGCCTCGCGGATGATCGCAGCGTCGTCATGCTCGAACCTCGTCGTGTCGCGGCGCGGGCGGCGGCACGGCGGATTGCCTACGAACGCCAGGCGACATTGGGGGGCGAAGTGGGTTATGCCGTGCGGTTTGACCAAAAGGTCAGTGCCGACACCCGGCTGAAAATCGTGACCGACGGCATCCTGTTGCGAAACCTGCAGGATGATCCGTTTCTGGAACGGGTGTCAGTCGTCATTTTTGATGAATTTCACGAACGGGGGATCAACGTCGACCTGGCGCTGGGGATGGTCCGTCGCATTCAGCAGACGGTTCGCCCGGACCTGAGAACTGTGGTGATGTCGGCGACCCTCGAAACGGCCGCGATTGCCAGTTACCTGGGTGATTGCCCGGTGGTCGTGGCAGAAGGCAAACTGCATCCGGTGGAAGTCGCCCATCTGGGCAAAGCGCCGACACCGTCAGGATTGGCTCTCGCGAAAGGGAAGTCGATGTTTTCGGCAGGGGGCCGTTACAACCCGCTGTTCGACCTCGAGGGCATTCAACTGGTGATCGATACGATCACCAGAGCCCTGGACCATGCCGAAGGCGATGTGCTCGTCTTTCTGCCCGGGGTTGGAGAAATCAAACGTCTCGAAAAGGAACTGCAACCTCTGGCCGAACGGCGAAAACTGGCCATCATGCCACTCTATGGTGACCTGCCGGCGGAACAGCAGGATCGCGTCCTGGCCCCCTGCGATCAGACCAAGGTGGTGCTGGCCACCAATGTCGCCGAGACCTCAATTACGATTGATGGCGTGACCGCCGTCATTGATACGGGACTCGCCCGGATCATGCGGTTTGACGAGCATGTCGGGTTGGACAAACTGGAACTGTCCAAGATTTCCAAGGCCTCGGCCACACAACGGGCGGGCCGCGCCGGGCGAACCCGGCCTGGAATTGCGCTGCGCTTGTGGAGTGAAGAAGAGCAGCGTGCCTTACCCGATGAAGAAGAACCGGAAATCCGCCGGGTCGATCTGGCTGGACCAATTTTGCAGCTCCATGCCTGGGGCGAAGATCGCCCGTCCGCTTTTCCCTGGTTCGAGCCCCCTAAAGACCAATCAGTGGCTCAGGCCGAAAAGCTGTTAACTCGCCTGGGTGCACTGGCCAAAGGACGGATAACCACACTGGGACAAACGCTGTCTCGGCTCCCCGTCCACCCCCGGATCGCAAGGCTGCTCGTGGAAGGGCACAAACTGGGCGTTCCCGAGCGGGCTGCTCTCGCGGCGGCCCTGCTGTCAGAGCGCAGTCCCTTTCGTGTCGGGATGTCGGCCAATCGTTCGCGACAGGCTCAACACACGTCTCAATCGGATGTTGTCGACCGCGTGGCCTGCCTGGAGGAATTTGCCCGGACAGGTGACACCGGCCTGGGAACGAATCTGTTTAACGCCGGCGCGGCTCATTTCGTCCTTCGCGCGACCCAGCAGTTGCTGGAGATCCTCCGCCATGAATGTCGTGGCCAGAGTGCACAGCAGCCGCTGCCGGCTGATGAAGCCCTGCAACGGGCCCTGTTGGCCGCCTTCCCAGATCGCGTCGCGCGGCGCCGCGAAATGAGTACGCGGCGGGGGGTGATGGTCGGCGGTCGCGGAGTGAAACTCGACGACAACAGCGCCGTCAGCGAATCGGAACTGTTTGTCTGCGTCGATGTGGATGCCGGGATTTCCGAAGCCATCGCCCGGATGGCCTCCGCGGTCGAGCGCGAATGGCTCGACCCCACCCTGCTCGATGTTCGCGATGAAGTGACGTTTGATGCGCGCTCGTCCCGCGTCGTGGCCTACCGCCGGACGTGCTGGGATGATCTCGTCCTGGATGAGGTCGCTCTGGGGCACATTCCCGATGATCAATTCGCCGCAGCGCTGGCCCGTGCTGCGGCCGCAGACTTAACGCGCGTGCTGCCCAAAGACGGCGATGTCGCGGACTACATTGAGCGTGTCCGCTCGCTGCGGGAGTGGATGCCGGAATTGCAGTTGCCGCCTCTCGACGCGGCTCAAATCGCGGAGTTGCTGCCGGCCTTGTCGCAGAATTGCCGATCGTTTGAGGACCTGCGCCGGGCGCCGTGGCTGCAATGGGTTAAATCGCTACTGACTCCGCCGCAGTTGCAGGCCGTAGAACGCGAAGCTCCCGAAAAACTCGCTGTGCCCAGTGGCAATCGCATCACGATCCAATATAAAGCGGGCAAGCGGCCTGTGCTGGCAGTCCGCATTCAGGAGTTATTCGGACTTGCCGAAACCCCACGAATCGCCGGGGGCCGAATCCCGATCCTGCTGCACCTGTTGGCGCCGAATATGCGGCCCCAGCAGGTGACCGATGACTTGAAGAGTTTCTGGAACAACACCTATCAGCAGGTCCGCAAAGATTTGCGTGCGCGTTATCCCAAGCATGCCTGGCCGGAAGACCCGTGGAATGCCCCGCCGCAACGGCGGCCTGGTAAAAAAAGTTAATGTCCGGGCCCCCGGCCCGGCAGACATCGAAATGGAAGATGCCCCCGTTTTACGAACCGCGATGATTTCTGCACCTTTCCTGACGATCTGTCCGCACTGATGCCCGAAACCCGAAACATTCGCCTGAAAATCGCGTACGACGGGACCAACT
This sequence comes from Planctomycetota bacterium, assembly GCA_018242565.1. Taxonomy (GTDB): domain Bacteria; phylum Planctomycetota; class Planctomycetia; order Planctomycetales; family Planctomycetaceae; genus JACQFH01. Next base: position 8,180 of record JAFEBR010000926.1, read on the forward strand.
ATTGTGGTTGGCAGATCCAGAACAATGGTCCGACGCTGCAGGCCGTTCTGGAACGTGCGATTTTCAAACTCACCGGCGAGCAACCGGCACTGTATTCCGCCGGCCGAACCGATTCGGGCGTCCATGCCCTGGGCCAGGTTGCCAATTTTCAGACCAACAGCACCATACCGGCTGCGAATTTTCGCGGGGCCCTGCAGGCATTCCTGCCAAATGATGTGATCATTCTGGAATCAGCCGAGGTGCCGCTCGACTTCCACTCCACGTTTCGGGCCGTACGGAAACAGTATCGGTACCTGATTGATAATAGCGGGGTGCAACTTCCGTTTTTGCGCTCGTATGCGTGGTGGATCCGTCGCAAACTCAACGTCGCGGCCATGCAGGACGCCGCCCAGGTCCTGGTCGGGACCCATGATTTTCGTTGTTTTGAAACCGACTGGCCCAATAAGGCCACCAGCGTGCGGACCGTGTCGCAGATTACGTTCAGTCAGCAGCCGCTCTGGAACATGCTGACCAATTGCCAGCCGGGCCAGTCGGCGGCCCCCTCCCCAGTCGAGTCGGGCGACAACGGGGATCTCCCCATCATCGCCATGGACATTTTCGCCGACGGCTTTTTGTACAACATGGTGCGAGCCATCCTGGGAACTCTCGTCAATGTCGGTCGCGATCGCTGGTCGCGCGACGACGTGGCCCGGATTCTGGCGGCTCAAGACCGAACACTGGCCGGCTGTACCGCTCCGGCCTGCGGTCTGTATCTTGTCCAGGTCTGGTACGACTGAGCTCGCGGGAGGTGCGCCACGGCCTCGCGCAGGGCGACAAATCCGGAATATTCCCCCCAGTTGGCGATCATCACCCCATTCTGACTCCTCAGGTCAGACATTTCTCCTGCCCTGCCGTCGGCCCCGCCAGTTATGGTGAAAGACACGTTCCGACGGTAAGCCACGGTTCCAGTTGGCTGCGGAGCGCGATTTCAGAGCCACGAATTTGTCTATCCAATTTCTGCGACAAGCTTTGCGCAGATTACCACCCCAGCCATATTTTCTGTTAAAATTTGCGGAACTCCGTAAGAAATACGGACGTCAAATCGTCTGTTTGTTCAGGGTGAGGCATGATACATCGCATGGCAGCCATAGTGCTGCTGACAGGCATATTTTCCGGCATCGTCGCAGCCCAACCACCCGCTTCCGAGCCGGTGGGACGCCGGGTCTTCGTACCGGTGGAGGACCTCGACATTGCCCTGGAGGGCGACCGTCAGGGGGTCTTGCTGCCGCGTGCCGAATTCCAGAAGTTGTACGCCGAAGCGCAAAAGCAACTCGAAGGAACGGCCACCGCTTCGCAAAAAGTCGTGGTCAGCCGCGCCGCCTACACGGCTAAAACGGTCGACAATCAGATCGTGCTCAACGCCACGTTGGACATCAACCACCTGGCACGGGGCTGGCAGATCGTTGATCTTCCGTTTACGGGGCTGGCTGTGGAGAATGCGACACTCGACGACCGGCCAGCCGAACTCGGGCGGGCGGCGGAAGCCCCCCGCTCGCTTCGGTTGCTCATCAAACAACCCGGACGCCACACCTTGAAGCTGCAATTGTCTGGTCCGCTGGTCAGCCTGGGCAGCGACCAATCGGCGGCGTTCGGAGTGCCGGCGGTTTCTCCCGCCACACTGCAGATGAATCTGCCTGCCGGGAAATTCCTGCACCTGAATGACGTCGCCTTTGAACGTCCTGCCGCAGCCGACCAACCCGCCACTTACAATATCCCGGTCGGCGGCAAAACGGCGCTGGCGCTGCGGATCACCGACCGTCGTTCGACGCAAGAGTCGGCTTCGCTGGTGTTTGCCGGGACGGCCATCGGCGTGCATGTCACTCCCGAAGAACGCACCTGGCGGGCCATCACATCGCTCAATGTCTTCGGCAAACCGATTGACAGTCTGACGTTCACGATTCCGAAGTCGCTCGAAATCGTGTCGGTGGAGTCAACCGGTCTCGAACGTTGGGAAATCGGTGAAGGCGAAGCGGGTGCGACAACGCTGAAGCTCATGTATCGGCAGCCCTTCAACGAAGCCCGTACGGTTACGTTCAGTGGCGTAACAGCCAGCGAATTGGGGCAACCCTGGAACATTCCCACCCTGCAACTCGCCGCCGCCACCTCGCATACCGTGCGAGTGCTCGTCCAGCACCCGACCGGACTGCGATTGCACGAGGTCGAATCGACAGGTGTCCGACGCATCACCTCCGACGAGGCGGCCGCCGACGGACCAGCCGATCGCGACGGCCTCGTACGTTCGGGAGCCGGGCAGGTACTGCATTACGCGGCGTGGAAAGAGAACTTTTCGCTGCTGTTCGTGACTCAACCCCGCGCCCGCGAATTGCAGGCGACCATCGCCACACGCGTAGACGTCGCATCACACGAACTGAGCCTACGAGCCAGCATCGTGGTACAGAATCGGTTTGCGCCGTTGTTTGACTTTGATCTGGCACTGCCGGTCGACTGGACCGTGACCGAAGTGCTCGTGGGTTCGCAACCGGCGGCCTGGCGCATTGTTCCTGTCGATGCCGAATCGAATCAGGTGCGGGTGTCGTTTGTTCCCGCCATTCCCGCAGAGAGCAAGGTCACGCTGACATTGTTGGCCCGCATGATTCCGGTCGAGAATATGCCGATTGAAGACCAGCCTCTCGACGTCCGCTTGCCCGAAGTGACGCTGCCTCAGGTCGGCGTCACCGATGGCCGGTACATGATTGCCGCCGAAGACGACCTCGATCTGCTGGCGGAAGACATTGTCGGACTGGATCCGGTGCGATTGACCGCGGCTGAACAGCAGGCGGCCGGCGCGCCGCGACTGGCGTACGAATACCAGGACACCCGCTTTTTCGGCATGCTCAAGGTCTCACGCAAACCGTTGCGAGTGGCGGCGCAGACGGTGGCCTATCATCGCCTGGACCGGGAAATTCTCGTGTCTCACCTGGAAGCCCGCATGGTTGTGCAGGGAGGCGGTCTGCAGAAACTGCAGGTCGCACTTCCCGAAGCTGTGGGGACGAATCTGCGGTTTACCTTGCTTACTCCCCCCACCGGCCAGTCCAGCCCGGTGCCGCGGATCACCGAACAAACCTCGGCCGCGCCGGCCAACGGTCAGCGGGTGTGGACCCTGCAACTCGATCAACGGGCGTTCGGATTGCTGTGGCTGGCCGTTGATTTGACGGCACCACGCAGCGCCGATGTGACAACGTGGCCCCTGCCGACACTGGTCGTGCTTTCCGCCGATCGCCAGAACGGGTTTGTCGCCATCGAATCAGGTCCAGACCAGCAACTCGATGTGACCGCGACCGATGCGGGTGGACAACCGCTGACGGAAATCGACCCCGCCGACGTCCCCGGCCCGCTGGGATACGTCTCACAAGAGCGGATCGTCGTGTCGTACCGGGTCATCCGCCCGGGATATCGCATCACACTGTCTGAGACACGTTACGAACGGTTGGCCGTGCCGACTGCGGTCTGTGATACCGCCAAACTTTCGAGCGTGCTGGGTGAAGGAGGCCAGCAGCAGCACAAAGCCAGTTTTGTGTTCCGCGCCGTGGGCGTTCAGAGCCTGCAGATTGTATTGCCGGAAGGGGCCACATTGTGGGCGACATCGATTGGCGGAAATCCGGTCGAAGTCCGTAAAGAGGCCGCTCCGCAGCAGGGTTGGCGCGTGCCCTTTCCGACCACGAACGATCCGCTGGCCCCGGTCACGGTCGACTTGTTTTATCGGACCCCCGGCGCATCGCTGAACACCGACGGACGATTGGAACAGGTCCCTCCGCAGGTTCGCGCAATTACCGGCAGTGGTCAAGCCGAACCGGTCGAAATCCTGATTCGTGAATGGCTGGTCTTCCATCCGCAGGACACAGAAATTGTCGACAGCCACGGTCAGTTCGAACCGGTCGCCAAATACCAGCGGGACGGCTTCCTGGGTGCCTGGCTGGTCCGACTGCAATCCCTCACGCTGGAAACACTGCGTCAGAAATCACTGGTGGCCGGTGTTTCGGTGGTGATGATTTTCCTATTCGTCGTTGGCTATCGTCGCCGCGGCGTGGTCGGATTAGTCCTGGCTTCGCTCTTACTCGGGCTGGTGTTTGTGACGCTGACGGTATTGACCTTCCGGTCCGGGTACAGTCCTCTAAGCAAATCGGCAGAACCAACCAGCATGCGATTCGATCAGGGCATCCACACGACATCAGCCCCGATGATGGCCAGGATCAATGCCCCACGCGCTCCTGCCGCCCAGACGGCTCCGCAAGCGATGGCCAATTCCGACGTCCTGGACGAGCTGCGCAAGGCTGTCGAGGACGGTGAACAAGGTGGTGACCGACTGGCCAGCCCCGAAGCGGGCGAAAAAGCCGCCGCCATCCGTTCGCGCTCAGTTGCGGCCTACGCCCGACTCCCCCGCAATCGGGCGGGCGGTGGTCGTGGCGGACAAGACCCCCTCGTCGATGACAATTTGGATGAAATGCCCCAGGCCGACTCCCAACCGGCGGATGGGCGGGTGACATCGGAACCCCCGAAGAGCGAAGATCGAACGGTCGCGAACAATCCTCAGGCCGGCGCCCCCAAATCGGTGCCGAAAGGAGCCCTGTTATCCTTGGCGATCGATCTGCCCGTCCCGGCCAGCAGTCGGCAGACCCTGTTTCAGTATTCGGGCTCAGCGGCCGGCGGACAGTCCCCCCGGCTGAATGTCGATTTTCAGAACCGTCGCACGGCAGAATTTACGTCGCTCGCATCTCTGTTTGGTGTGGCGTGCCTCTTCTGGATGGCCAGACATCGGTCGCGGCGCCTGCGAGTGGGTCTGGCGGTCCTGGGAATCCTGGTGCCGTTGGCCCTGTTCACTGTCGTTTCAGTCCGCATCCTGCCTTATCTTGACGGAGTTTTCCTGGGGTCGGTGGCGGGGTTGGGCCTTTGGTCATTCGCCGCCGCATTCCGCTGGATAGCCGGCAAACTTTCGACCGGCATCGTCGGCTTGACCAAAACTACCACAGTTCTCGTGGTCATGCTGGGCTGCGCGGCGAGTGCGGGCAGCGCCTTCGCACAAACTGAAAACGCCCCACCCGCGGCACAAAACGCCAACCCGGCGGGCACCAGACCCGCGCCGACGACAACACCCGCGTTCGTCTTCCCCTTCGAAGCCGGTCAAGATCCGCTGCAGGCTCCCCGGGTTTTTCTCCCCTGGGCCAAGTTCCTGGAACTCTGGAACGCGGCTCATCCCGACCAGGCGGTCGACGGCCCGGCTCCGGCCGAGAGCCTCGTGGCCGAAGCTCTGTATGCCACCCAGCCCGCCGCGAACGTAGCCGGTCGCATTCCGCAAGTCGAAGTGACGGCCCGGTTCGTGGTACACAGTTTTCGCGATGAACAAGTCACCGTGCCCTTGCCAATCGTGCCCGTGGCCTTGACGAGTGCCCAGCTCGACGGCAAACCGGCTGCGATCATCAACCGCGAAGCACCGGCTGGCGGAGAACTGGCTGTGGTCGTGCCGACGCGGGGTGCACATGTCATCGATCTGAAGTTCTCGCAGCGTTTCGAGCAGACGGGGAGTGCCGGCAAAATCACCTTGGCGACCCGGCCGGTGGCATCTGGCACCTTGCGAGTCGCACTGCCCTCGGCCGATCTGAACCTGCGCGTGACGGGTGGTGCCCGCACATTCCGCAAGCAGCAGGAAGGGAACCAAACAGTGGTGGTCGTCCCGATCGATGAGGGAGGCGAGATCACTGTGGCCTGGACCCCGGCCCAGGTCCGTGAAGCTGTGCAGGGCATCGTGCATGTTGATTCCGCCACGGCAATCTCTCTCGGAGACGCGGGCGTCCGCATGAACGCCAGCTTCAAGTACACCGTTCGCCAGGGTTCGATTTCTGAAGCCTCGTTCCAACTGCCCGGCGGAATTCTGATCCGCCAGATCGCCGGTCTGGACCTCGGGGGCTGGGAAATCAACGGAGACGGCGACGCCCGCACGCTCAAGGTGTTCCTGCGTCGGCCCGTGGCCGATCAATCGACTCTGCAGTTCGATCTGTTTTTCCCCCAGGCATTTACCGACCAGATTCAGCCGATCGGCGTACCGCAATTGGTACCCACGGGCGTGACCCGGGAAATTGGGACCTTAGGCGTCTATGCGGAAAAACAATTGACGGTCGCCGCGGGGGCTGTAACCGGGCTGGCCCAGATTGATGCCGGGCAGTTCACCTCTCCGGTGCCCCTGACGCCACCGGGAGCAGCCAGTTCCGCGCCCCAGGTCGCCCCCACGCCCCCCGTGCTCGCCTACCGGTTCGCGGCCCGCCCCGTGCAACTGCAGTTACTGGTGGCCCGGCAGAAGCCTCAATCGAAGGCAGTCGCCGAACACGGCGTGAATATCGGACCCCGCAAACAACGACTGGCCTCACGGATCGAACTGGAGTTGGCCGGCGCTCCCCGGTCTGAGATTTCGATCAGCCTGCCTCCGGGCTACCTGCTGAATGAATTGAACTCGAGCGACGTCGTCGATTACCACGTCGAGACGCGGCCGGGCGAGGCCAGCTCAGTGGTGATTGCCGAACTGGCCGCACCACGAACCGGACGAGTGACCCTGGTCCTCGATGGACTCGTTCCGCGTGCCCCCGAAGAACTGACAGCCCAGATCGTGGTTCCCACGCCCCTCGAAATTGGTGAATTGCGCACCTCGGTCGCGATCTGGCTCGATCGAATCTACACCGGCGTGCTGGACAATACGACCGGTTGGAAATCGGTCGATCCCGCGACATTGTCGGCCGCACTTCGGGCCATTCAACAGACGCCCGCGCAATTCGCCTTCACGGCGAACTTGACCGGACTGCAACCGCTGGGGCTGACTTTGAGCCGAGCAACCCCCCGGCTGAGTTCCGACAGCCTGTCGGTCGTCATTGCCCGCGACACCTCGGTGCAGCACCTGCTGTACCTGCGCTGGAACATCGCCGCCGCGGGGGAAAGCACTTTTGTCTTCACCACGCCCGACTGGCTCGCTGATCGGCTCGATTTTGACCGCAGTGGAACCGGCGCCCGAATCCGGCAGATTGCGACCGAAAAGGTTCCGGGAAATCGGCTGCGCTGGATCGTCACGCTCGATGATCCGCGCACTGCAGTAGCGACGCTCATCGCACAGGCGGTGCTGCCCCCACCAGAAGGGGGCCGGGTGAATGCCGCCGTTCCGATCTTCGAACAGATGACCGTCGGCGAAAATGGCCCGCAGTACCAGACGCTGGACCAGCAACATCCGTACGTCGTGCTGGTCAATCAATCAACACAGCGGTTGGAAGCCATTGCGCCAGATGCGGTGGTGGCCATTCCGGCCATTGACCTGCCGATCAAGATCAGCCAATCCATCAGTGACCAGGCGGCAGAGATTCTCCGGGTGCGTGACCCCAAAGTCGACCTGGGCTGGTTAACCCAGGGGGCCCAGCAGCAGAAGTCTTCCGCGGCCTCGGTGACCCTGGCGAAACTGACGCTGGCCATCGCGCAGGACGGCAGCTGGCGGGGCCTGGCACATTACCGCATCAACAACCGTTCGCGTCAATTCCTCGCTTTGCGTTTGCCGGCAGAGTCACGGGTCTTGTCGTTGTTCGTGGGCGGGACTGCTGCCCGTCCCATTAACCCGCAGCGGGCGAATGAACCCAACCTGATTCTCGTCCCGCTGCCCAAAACGGCGGCAGGCGACCTCTCGACGGAAGTCAAGTTGACGCTGTCAGGCCGCCTGGCGACGGCACTGCCGGCGGGATTCCGTCTGTTGAAATCGGAAATCGATCTGCCGGCACCGCAGGTGCTGTCACAGACAGAAGATCCCAATTTTGGGATTCCGGTTGCCGCCACCGAGTGGACGGTGATCCTGCCCAACGATCTGCAGGCATCTCGCGTCGACGACCCGACCCGCTCAAACGTGTCAGAAAGTGAAGCCGGTGTCGAAGAGCAGATCGCCGACTACAACGAGTACCTGAATTTGGCGCAAATCGCGCTGGACGATTCGAGTGCGATGAATCCGGCCAAGGCGCGTGCCCTGAACAACCTGACGAAACTCCCCGCTCGAACCAGCCAGGCGACAGTCAGCACGGCCCCCGCGACCGGTACGCAGAGTCGCCAGCAACTCGAGCAGGGGCAATTGCAGGGCAAGGTTCAGGCCGTGCAGCAGAAACTGCTAGAGAGTAATGCACTGCAGGCCATGCCCGGTCAACAAGCCATGCCGAATTTCGGACAAGCGGCCGTTTCGAACGCCAAAGTGCAACGCGAACTAATGGCCGAGAATCGTCTCGACTTCGCCGAAGCGACCAAGGACGGCGGCCAGTCAGTCGAATCTTTCAGTTTTTCGACAGTCCCGATCGATTCTGCCAAACCGCAGGCCGAGCAGCCTCAGAAACAGACGAAGGGGGGAAAGTCCACGGCGTTCGCCAATCGCCGCAATCTGCGTGAACAGACCGCGTCGCAGTCCGAGGAACTGAATCGGGGGGTCGACGTCCGCAGGCAGGGACAGACGCAGGCGCGCGGCACGCAGGGACGGGAATCGGATCAGGCACCCAATAATAGTGATGTTGACGCCGATCAACTCCTCAACATGACCAACGCGGGGGCCCCCAACCAGGAAGCTCAGAAGTGGCTGTATGACCAGTCGAGCGATGCCCGCCACCGTGTTTCAGGAAGAGGCATGCCTGCCGGCGGCCCGTCCGGTCCCGGCGGCAGGACTCAAGCGTTCGGCATGGCTCCCGGCGGTATGGGTGGCATGGGGAATGGCATGCCCGCCAGCGGAATGGGCCTCATGGGGAACGGAATGGCTGCCAGCGGAGGGGGCGGCGGTGGTATGGGCGGCGGTGGTATGGGCGGCGGTGGTATGGGCGGCGGTGGTATGGGGGGCGGCATGGGTGGTGGCATGCCGGGAACATCGGACGCCGATGGCGATGGCCTCGGCGACCTGGGGGGAGAGCCCGCTCCCTGGCGTGCCGCAGGCGGCCTGTCGCTCGATATCAACATTCCCGAAATCGGACAAAAACTCGTGTTTTCGAAGTCGGGTGGAGAGCCTCGACTGGCTTTGGGAATTCGCCCGCAGGCCTCGCTGGAATTCGGCCTGGGACTGGTTTGGATTCTTGTGTGCCTGGGACTGGCGGTCGCTTTGATCGTCACACTGACTCGTACGAATGGGCACAGCGTCCTGAAGCGGCAACTCCCGCTGGGACTGGCGGCATTGGGACTGCTCTGGTACTTCCTGTTTCCCGTCAGCAACCTGGGCTTCGTCGTGTTTCTGGGTGCCGCCTGCGTCTGTGGCTGGCAGCATCGCCGGGCCTGACCCGGGAGCCGAACTGCTTCCGACCGCCATCCACTTCCAACCGCGGGGATCCATCGCGAGTCCCGCTCTGCGACCTGCAGAACGGGACTCGTGCGTCTGGTTCACATGTCGATGTCGACCTGGCGGCCAGGGTCAGTCGTGGGCGAGCACCTGTCCGGACCTATTCCGGAGCCACGGCTTTACCAACGAGTTCTGACGTGTCGGGCGGGCGAAAACCGACGTTGTAGTCGGACTTGTACCGCACTTCATCTCCCGCAAACTTCAGTTGCATCGTCATGATGAACGGGGTTTCGTAAAAGCAGATCCTGGCAACAAATGTCTCTGCGTCCACCCAGTTGCCACTGACGGCGCAGGGCTGATCTTTCAAGGTGCCCCAGATGCCACGACCGTCGACCCATTGGCCCTTGCCACACACCAGGCGGAAGTCCGTTCCATCGATCGTGCCTGACAAGACGACGGGCTCAGCAGGGTTCGCCCCTTCCAGTTTCAACGCGCTCAGTTTGCGGTCGTTTTCCGGAAACGTGTACTTTTTTGTGGGCATCACCCGCGGTACCGCCGCCCCCTTCGCGGGGGGCAACATCAAGCCCCGCAACTGGGCTTGCAGTTTCTGCTGCGCTTCGGCGTCGGGCTTTAGTCGCAGCGGGCGAAACGCCGGCAACAGCTTGTCCCAGACGAGGTTCAAGACCTGCTGCATGTCGCGCACCCCACTGGTGATCGCGATCACGGCGTCGAGTTCTGGTAAGACAATGCAGTATTGGCCGAACGCGCCGTCACCGCGGAAGGCGCCGTTTCGACAGCGCCAGAATTGGTACCCGTAGCCCTGATCCCAGTCACTGTCGGGGTTGCTGCCATTGGCCACTTGGCGCGCGGTCGCGGCCTCGACCCAGGATTTCGGGACCAGTTGCCGCCCCTGCCAGTTTCCGCCTTGCAGGTACAACTGTCCAAACTTGGCAATGTCTTCGGTACGAATACTCAACCCATAACCACCCGTTGAAATCCCCTGGGGACTGCTCTCCCAGGTCGGGTTCTCAATCCCCAGCGGTTCAAACAGGCGGGGCTGCAGATAATCCAGCAACGTCTGCCCGGTCGCTTTCTGAATGATGGCCGAGAGCATGTAGGTGGCCGACGTGTTGTAGAGAAAATGGGTGCCCGGCTTGAACGGCACCGGATGTGCCAGAAACGTTTTGGTCCAGGGCAGATCGTCTTTGCGTTCGGGTTCCGATTGTTGTCCCGTGGCCATCCGCAACAGATCGCTGACGCGCATCGCTTTCAGATTGTTGCTGGGCTCGGCAGGAGCGTCTTCGGGGAAGTACTTGAGAACCGGATCGTCCAGTTTTACTTTCCCCTCGGCGATGGCAATTCCGATCGCGGTGGAGGTAAAGCTCTTACTGAGAGAATACAGCGAATGGCGGGCTTCCGGACGATAGGGAGCCCACCACCCCTCGGCGATCACATGACCGTGCCGCACGATCATGACACTGTTCATGGCCGTCACCTGCGAATCGGCGGCTTCCAGAAACGCCCGCAAATCGACCGAAGAGACCCCCTGCTCTTCCGGTGTGCTGCGGGGAAGATCGGCGGCAGCGACCCAGGCTGCGGAATGGACCAGGCACAATAATCCCAGGCAAATTTCCCGAACTCGCATGCAGACACTCTCCTGAACAGGGGGCCAATGGAAATGACCCGCCGGAACAGCGGGCCGTTGACGGATCGCCCCGGATTGTCATGCCTGCTGTCCCGATTTGCAATTCCGGGCCTTGCACTGGCAAGAACTCAACCTGGCTTGGGACCAGCCCGCAGCAGATCATCCGGCATACAGGCCGCCCACCCAATTTGCGCAGTCTACCAACACCGTCAGTCATTGCGCCCCAGGACTTTGGCCCCGGGCGTTGAATTGCCGATACTACTGATACGATTGAACAGACTGGACCTCATACAGAACACGTGCGGATAAGATCCATCCGCCGTGTGGCATGGAAGCCACTTTATGAACGCCACGTGGAACGCCTGCTGGCTGTGCCTGGCCGGAATTGCCCTGTCGGGCTGTGCGAGCATGAACAATACGCAGACGGGGGCCCTGGCCGGGACCGGGTTGGGGGCCGTCACCGGGGCGATCATTGGCGAAGCGACCGGCAGTCCGGGGGCGGGAGCGGCGATCGGAGCGGCCGCGGGCGCCGTCACCGGGGCCCTGGTTGGCAACGCCGAAGATCAGCGTGAACAGCGGGATGCCGCCGTCGCCCAGGCGCAGTACGAATCGGCACGCAGTCACGCGATTGCCCAGGCTGTGACCGAATCGGAAGTTGTGCGGATGGTCGAAAACCGCGTGAGCGACGATGTGATTATCACGTCAATCCGCACGCGCGGTTGTTTTTGGGATGCTACGCCCGACGCAGTCATTCGCCTGAAACAACTCGGCGTTGGTGATCGCGTGATTCAGGCCATGCAGAACTCGGGAGTTCGTGTGCCGGCTGGCACGCGGGTCGTTTCGGGCGGAGTCTATTATGTTCCGCCACCGCCGCCCCCTGTGGGAGTCGTCGTCGTGCGCCCCCGATATTACGGCCCTCACTACTACGGTTGGGGTCGCCCCTATCATCGCCGGTTTTAGCCGCGATTTGGCCCCCCATCTGGCAGATGACGGTCGGCGCAACTACCGCTGGTAAATCGGCAGGTAGCCGTTATCCAGTTGGAGAATCGTCGAGTTGATCGCCGTCACATACACCGGCCCGACATGGCCTTCTTTCCAACTGCCATCGGCCGACTGCTTGCGGAGAATGTTCTGGGCAATCGCCTTGGAGTAGTTCTTCCACTCCTCGCCCCCCATGCGGTACATGACCTGCGCATAATAGTAATGCGAGTAATGCCAGTGTCCGAACGACCGGGCATCGTCGCCGCTGGGGGACAAATTGTTCTTGCAGAAGTTCAGCAGTTTCTTGGCGTACTCAGAATCGTATTCGCCCGAGTTGAACAGGCAGGCGACTGCCGCCGCGGTAATCGGAGGACGCGAACCCCCTCCCTTGATGCTGTATTGCACGCCCCCTTCGGGAGTCGTGCACTTCTTGATGTACTCGACGGCCCGGTCGATGATCGTCTTCGGCACGGGAATGCCGGCATTGCGACAGGCCCGCAACCCCTGCACCTGGGTAATGCAGGTCGAACCTTCGTCGAAGTCGCCACCGTCTTTGGCCGAAACGTAACCCCAGCCACCAGCGGTCGTCTGGGCCTGTCCGCAAAACGACACAGCGCGCGTCAACACACGGCGTAATTGTTCGCGACGCTCGGCGTCTTCTTCTTCGCCGAAGATTTGCGACAGGAACAGCATCGAAAAGCCGTGCCCGTACATGTAGTGGTAGTCGTTCTTGTAGCCGATCAGACCGTTGGGCTGGGTTCCCCCTCCCGGTTCGGCCAGGTCGAGCAAATAATCGACCCCAAGGCGAATGTTCTTGGAGTACTTGCCGCGCGTGGTCGTTGAGCCTTCGCAGGCCATGGCATTGCCGACGAGGGCCGTCATCGCGACCCGGTACTGCATCTGGTTGGCCTCCCAGTACCCTTGCCGCTTCTGTTCGCGGGCCAGCCAGTCGAGAGCGCGACCGACGGCCGCCTTGGTTTTCGGATCGATGCGACCGGCGTGGGCCGGTCTGTCGATTCCCAGAAAGGCCGCTGTTGCCGCTGCCGCCAGAAATTGCCTGCGATTCATGCGCTCACGCCTCCTTGTCCACACAAGATACGGCTTTCGCCGAGACGCGGCAAGTAGAAACATTTCTGAACGGGTCGCACAACCGCTGCCCGGCCGCGAACTTGCCGCGAGGGCACGCGCTGAATCGAGCAACGGCCAGAATCCGTTACCACGGTCGCGGAACGCACAAACCGCCTGTGCGTTCGATTCGGCCCCCGCGCCGGGAGTTTGCCGAAAATTGGCCGGCACTCGAAAGAGAGGCTTGACCTGCTCAATTCCGGGCCGTAGCATCGCTATCGCAAGATTTGATACTAGAGTGCTCGCATTATCATTTCTTTTAATAGTCCAGCGTACATAAATATGCATCTGAGGTTTGTCGAGATCTTCTGCGATGTGGCGCAACGCCGCAGCTTTTCCAAAGGAGCTGAAGCGCAGAACGTCTCTCAATCCAACGCCAGTCAGGCCGTCAGTAAGCTCGAAGAGCGACTGGGGACGCTGCTGATCGATCGCTCCAAGCGTCCGCTGGAGTTGACGCCGGCCGGGCAGATGTATTTTGAAGGTTGCCGCGAAATCCTCGAACGGTTTCGGACGATTGAAGACCGGGTCCAGGCCATCGCCGACCGCGTGGTCGGCCCGGTTCGTGTCGCGGCAATTTATTCCGTGGGTTTAATGCAGATGGAACAGACGGTCCACCGGTTTGAGCAGCTCTATCCCGACGCAAGCCTGCGTCTGGACTATCTGCATCCGGACCAGGTCTATCAGCAGGTGCTCGACGACAAAGCCGATCTGGGGCTGGTCTCGTATCCGCGGCCGAATTCTGAAATCCTGAGCATCGACTGGCAGGTGCAGCCGCTGGTCCTGGTTGTCCCGCCACAGCACCGACTGGCCGGGCAGCACGCGGTGAGTCTATCGGCATTGGACGGCGAAAATTACATCGGTTTCACCCGCGAACTCACGATCCGCCGGGAAATTGACCGCCAGCTCAAACGGGCTCGCGTGGCGGTGCAGATCGTCCGTGAGTTCGACAATATCGAAAACATCAAACGGGCCATCGAAGCCGGTTCGGGGCTGGCCTTGTTGCCTAAACCGACCGTTTGGCAGGAAATCTCAAGCGGGACCCTGGTCGCCGTCGATGTTTCCGACGCCAGTGATCTCGTGCGACCGCTGGGGATTATCCACAAGCGACACAAGCAGTTGACGACCGCCGTTCGCAAATTCATCGAATTGCTGCAGAGCCCCTCCGCCGGGCTTGCACCTGTCGAACCGGTCCGGTCGATTTCTGCCGGAAAATCTCCCGCTCACGCTGCGGGCGCGGCCTCTGCCCGCCTGACTCTTCCCCAGAATGGACACGCGCCGGGCGCAACCGTGTCCGACGATGGCACGCTGATCGTGCCGCGACGCAAACGAAAATCCAGGCGAACCTGAGCTCCCGGGTTCCCTCTCCAGACAGTGACTACGCTGAGGTTTGTAGCAGAAAGACGAGGTACGCATGTCATCCACACCGAATTCCAACCTTCAAGGCCATTACCGCCAGACCCCTCCCGAGGCGACCGGTCTGTACGACCCGAAGCACGAGCACGACGCCTGCGGTGTGGGGTTCATCGTCAATATCCGTGGCGATAAGTCGCACAAACTCGTGCTCGATGCGATTCAGATTCTGCAGAATCTGCAGCATCGCGGCGCCTGCGGCTGCGAAGACAACACCGGCGACGGCGCCGGCGTGCTGCTGCAGATTCCCGAGAAATTCCTGCGCAAGGTCTGCCGCCAGTCGAAGATCAACCTGCCAGCCGGCACCGGCGACTGGGGCGTCGGCATGGTCTTCCTGCCGAGTGACCCGGCCGAACGCCAGCAATGCGAATCGCTGTTCGAACAGGTCATCGCCGAAGAAGGGCAGATTCTGCTCGGCTGGCGCGATGTGCCCGTCGACAACAGCCAGTTGGGAGCGACCGCGACCAAGGTCGAACCCGCCTTCCGGCAGGTCTTCATTCAACGTGGACCGTCCACTCCCGATCAAGCCGGACTCGACTGGAAGCTGTTCGTCATCCGCAAGCGGATGGAACGCCTGATTGCCGACAGCAGTCTGAAGCAGCGGAAATTCTTCTACGTCCCCAGCCTCTCGACGCGTACCATCGTTTACAAGGGGCTGCTGCTGGCCACCCAGATTGGTTCCTTCTTCCAGGATCTCTCGGATCCTGACATGGAATCGGCGATCGGTCTCGTGCACCAGCGGTACAGCACCAACACGTTTCCCACGTGGGATCTCGCACATCCGTTCCGGTACCTGGCCCACAACGGCGAAATCAACACATTGCGTGGCAACCAGAACTGGATGCGGGCCCGCCAGACGATGTTCCAGCATCCCGTCTTCGGCCCCGATATCGCCAAACTGTTCCCGATCATCCCGGAAGGACTGAGCGACTCGGCGGCTTTCGACTGTGCCCTGGAATTGCTGCATGCCACGGGACGCTCGCTGCCCCACGCTGTCATGATGATGATTCCCTCGGCGTGGGATGGGCACGAATCCATGCCCGACGACGAGAAAGCGTTCTACGAATACCACGCCTGCCTGATGGAACCGTGGGATGGCCCGGCCTCCATTGGCTTCACCGACGGCACTGTGATCGGCGCGGTTCTCGACCGCAACGGTCTGCGTCCCTCGCGGTACACGGTCACGAAGGATGGTTTCGTCGTGATGGCCTCGGAAACGGGGGTCCTGCCGATTGAACCCAGTAACGTCCTCGAAAAAGGCCGTTTGCAACCCGGCAAGATGTTCCTGGTCGACACCGCCCAGCAGCGCATCATCGCCGATGAGGAAATCAAATCAGGCTTCGCCCGTCGTCAGCCGTACCGGGCCTGGCTCAACGAACATCAGGTGCGCCTCGAAGATCTGCCTCGGCAGGACGGCCAGAAACCCGACTTCGAAAGTCTGCTCAATCGGCAGCAGGTCTTCGGCTACACGCTCGAAGACCTGAAGATCATTCTCGCCCCGATGGGCCAGAATGGCGAAGAACCACTGGGTTCCATGGGCAACGACACTCCGCTCGCGGTTCTGTCGAACAAGCCGCAGTTGCTGTACAGCTACTTCAAGCAACTCTTCGCGCAGGTAACGAACCCGCCGCTCGATGCGATCCGTGAAGAGATCGTCACGTCGCTGGTCACCACCCTGGGTGCCGAGCAGGATCTGTTTGAAGAGACCCCGGAACATTGCCATCAGCTGCGGCTGAAGCAGCCTATTCTGACGAATGCCGACCTCGAAGCGATTCGGGCGGTCTCGGTCGGCAAAATCAAATCGCACACGATTTCGACACTGTACGAAGTCAAGGGCGGCGGCGAGGCGCTGTTCCAGGCAGTCAATCGCATTCGCAGCGAAGCCCACGATGCCGTGCGAAACGGAGCTGCGCTGATCATCCTGTCGGACCGGGGCGTCAACCAGTTGTTCGCCCCCATTCCGGCCCTGCTGGCCTGCAGCGGTGTCCACCAGCATCTGATTCGCGAAGGCTCGCGCACCCGCTGCGGCCTGATCATCGAATCGGGTGAACCGCGCGAAGTGCATCACTTTGCCCTGCTCTTCGGCTACGGCGCCGGTGCCGTCAATCCGTACCTGGCCTTCGAAACCCTCGCCGATCTCGCGAATCAGGGCATCCTCAAGAATGGTTCGGGAGGTCTCGACCCCAAGACGGCCGAAAAGAACTACATCAAGGCCCTCAACAAGGGCATCCTCAAAGTGATGTCGAAGATGGGCATTTCGACGCTGCAAAGCTATCGCGGCGCCCAGATCTTCGAAGCCGTCGGTCTCAATCGCGACTTCGTCGACGACTTCTTTACGCACACTGCCACCCGCATCCAGGGGATTGGCATCGACGTGGTCGCCGAAGAAGTCCGCAAGCGACACTCGTACGCGTTCCCTGGCACGGAAGTGCCCGAGAACCTCGATCTCGAAGTCGGCGGACAGTACCAGTGGCGCCGCCTCGGCGAGCACCACATGGTCAACCCGGAAATGGTGGCCAAGCTGCAGCATGCCGTCCGCATGAACAGCCCCGAGGCTTTCCGCAAGTACTCGGACTACTGCAACAACCAATCCAAGCAGTTGGCCACGTTGCGCGGCTTGTTTGAGCTGCAGTTCGCCGAGAAAGCGATTCCCCTCGACGAGGTCGAACCGGCGTCGAGCATTGTCAAGCGGTTTGCCACCGGCGCCATGTCGCTGGGGTCAATTTCGCGCGAAGCTCACGAAACGCTGGCGATCGCCATGAATCGCCTAGGGGCCAAGAGCAACACAGGCGAAGGGGGCGAAGATGCGGTCCGCTACAAGCCCGACGCGAATGGCGATCTCCGCCGCAGCGCAATCAAGCAGGTGGCCTCGGGCCGATTCGGCGTGACCAGCGAATACCTGGTCAATGCCGACGAACTGCAAATCAAGATGGCGCAGGGAGCCAAGCCCGGCGAAGGGGGACAGTTGCCCGGCCACAAGGTCGATGAGTACATCGCCAAGGTGCGGCACTCGACCCCGGGTGTGGGGCTGATTTCTCCGCCGCCGCACCACGACATTTACTCCATCGAAGATCTGGCGCAACTGATCCACGATCTGAAGAACTCGAACCCGGAAGCCCGTATCAGCGTCAAGCTGGTGTCGGAAGTCGGGGTGGGGACTGTCGCGGCGGGTGTCGCCAAGGGCAAATCCGACGTCGTGCTAATTTCGGGCTACGAAGGGGGAACGGGCGCCAGTCCGCTGACCTCCATCAAGCATGCCGGGATTCCCTGGGAACTCGGTCTGGCGGAAACGCACCAGACACTGGTGACCCACAACCTCCGCAGTCGCATCGTGGTTCAGACCGACGGTCAGATCAAGACGGCTCGCGACATCGCCATTGCCGCCCTGCTGGGCGCCGAAGAATTCGGCGTCGCCAGTGCCGCCCTCGTGGCCGCCGGTTGCATCATGATGCGTGTCTGCCATCTCAACACCTGCCCGGTGGGAATCGCCACGCAGGACCCGCGGCTCCGTGCAAAGTTTGCCGGCAAGCCCGAGCATGTCGTCAATTTCTTTAACTTCCTGGCCGAAGACCTGCGGCAGATCATGGCGCAGCTTGGCTTCCGGACGATCAACGAAATGATCGGCCGGGTGGACAAAATCAACCCCCGTCAGGCCATCGACCACTGGAAGGCCCGCGGCCTCGACTTTACCTTCATGCTGCACAAACCCGACGTGCCAAACCAGGTGGGGGTGTACTGCAACCTGAAGCAGGACCACGGCCTCGACCAGGCCCTCGACAACGAACTGATTCGCCGTTGCGAACCGGCTCTCGCCCGCGGCGAAAAAGTCGAGTTCGAAATCCCGATTCGCAACATCAACCGGACCGTCGGCACGATGCTCGGCAGCCGATTGACGAAAAAGTACGGCGGCGCCGGGCTTCCCGACGACACGATCACCATTCGCTTCACGGGTTCGTGCGGCCAAAGTTTTGGCGCGTTCGTGCCGCGGGGCATGACCTTCCAGGTCGAAGGGGATGCCAACGACTACTTCGGCAAAGGCCTGTCGGGGGGCAAGCTCAGTATCTTCCCGTCCAAGTCGGCGACTTTCGTACCGGAAAACAACTTCATCATCGGGAACGTCGCCTGTTACGGCGCAACCGGTGGCGAGGTCTTCATCCGCGGTCGAGCCGGCGAACGGTTCTGTGTCCGCAATTCGGGTGTCAACGCCGTCGTCGAAGGCGTGGGCGATCATGGCTGCGAATACATGACCAAGGGCAATGTCATCATCATTGGTCCCACCGGTCGCAACTTCGCGGCCGGCATGAGCGGCGGGTTTGCCTTCATTCTCGATGAGAAGGGTGAATTCCCCGCGTTGTGCAACAAGGGCATGGTGGAACTCGTTCCGCTGAATGTCGAAGAGGACATCGACCTGGTGCAGTCGCTGCTGCGGAAGCACATCGAAGCCACCGGCAGCGAACGTGCCCAGTACGTCATCGAAAACTGGCACCAGTTGCAGTCGAAGTTTGTGAAAGTCTTTCCCGCCGACTACCGGCGCGTGCTGGAAGCACAGAAAGCGGCCGCGGCCAAACCGGCCACCGAGCAGAAGACCCCGGCCAGCGTGTCGGTGTAGTCTGGAACTGTCATTTGGAAAATCTGGAACCTGTCTTGATCACATGAGCAACTTGACATCGGCCTGATTCGCACGGCCGTGTTGACCCCAATGGCAGCACGGCAACGACGAGCAGGCGGACCGCCCCGGTGTCGAACACCACCGGGGCGAACAGGTTCTGGAACAATTTGTTGTGCTGTCGTCTTGAAGAAAGTCAGTCATGGGTAAGCCCACAGGGTTTTTGGAAATTGAACGCGAGACGCCGCAGTGGCGTCCGGCCGCCGAACGGGTCGCCGACTATCACGAAGTCTACAAGCCGTTCCCCGAACTCAAAGTCGTCGAACAGGGGGCGCGGTGCATGGATTGTGGCGTGCCGTTTTGCCACACCGGCTGCCCGCTGGGAAATCTGATTCCCGACTGGAACGACCTGGTCTACCGCCGCAACTGGCTCGAGGCGATCCACCGCCTGCATGCCACGAACAACTTCCCGGAGTTCACCGGGCGTCTCTGCCCCGCTCCGTGCGAAGAAGCTTGCGTGCTGGGGATCAATGAACCGGC